>JAFAIY010000199.1 GCA_019236485.1 Comamonas sp.
GTTCGAGAAGTTCAGCGAAGAGGCCGGCAAGAAGCAGTTTCTGATTCCTTACTTCATCGCGGCCCATCCGGGCACCAGCGACGAGGACATGATGAATCTGGCCATCTGGCTCAAGCGCAACGGCTTCCGTGCCGATCAGGTCCAGACCTTCTACCCCAGCCCCATGGCCACGGCCACGGCCATGTACCACAGCGGCCGCAACACCCTCACCAAGGTGCGCCGCCAGATGCGCGACGAGGCCGAGGAGCGCGTGGACATCGTGCGTGGCGAAAAGCGCCGTCGCCTGCACAAGGCGTTTCTGCGCTACCACGATCCCAACAACTGGCCGCTGCTGCGCGAGGCGCTCAAGGCCATGGGCCGCGCCGATCTGATCGGCAATGGCAAGCAGCACCTGATCCCGACCTTCCAGCCCCTGGTGGACGGCAGCTACCAGAGTGCGCGCAAGAAGAACAGCACCGCGTCCAAGAGCGGCGGCATTGGCTATACCACCAACAAGGACGGCAAGGCCGTGGCCGTGCGTCGTCGTTCGGAAGATGCCAGCCTGGAGCCCAAGGGTGATGTGCGCTTCCGCAGCAGCCAGCCCCAGCCCGGCAAGCTGCTGACCCAGCACACGGGACTGCCGCCGCGTGCGGGCGTGGGCGGCAAGACCAAACCCGGCTTCAAGGCCGCGGCCAGACCGGCTGGCGGCGCGCGCAAGCCGCGCTGAGCGCAGTTCGGCGAAGTCAGGGCTTCAACTCAAAGCCAGCGTGTCGCACCACTGCGGCAGCTGGTTTTCGCGCGTGGGCGCAAAGTAGTCGGCCGTCATGGGCCGGGGCCGGGCCACGGCATAGCCTTGCGCATAGTCCACGCCCATGGTCTTGAGGGTCTCGGCGATTTCGCGGCTTTCCACAAATTCGGCCACGGTCTTTTTGCCCAGGATATGGCCTATGCGGTTGATCATCTCCACCATGGCGTGGTTGCCCGCATCCTGCAGCATGTCGCGCACAAAGCCGCCATCTATCTTCAGATAGTCCACGGGCAGCTGCTTGAGATAGGTGAGGGAGGACATGCCCACGCCAAAATCGTCGAGCGCAAAGCGGCAGCCCATGGAGCGCAGGGCCTGGATCAGCCGCGTGGCATTGCTGAGGTTTTCGATGGCGCAGGTTTCGGTGATCTCGAAGCACAGCGTCTGCGGCGCAATACCGTATTGCTGCATCTCGGACTGCACGAACTCCAGCAGGCTGTCGTCGTCCAGGCTGGTGCCTGAGAGATTGATGGCGCAGGTGTTCACGCGCTGGGAGCTGGCACTCTGCTGGGCCAGGGTCTGCAGGGTTCTGGAGATCACCCAGCGGTCCAGCGTGGGCATGAGGCCGTAGCGCTCCGCCGCGGGAATGAAGGCGCCGGGCCCGAGAATCTGGCCTTGTTCGTCGCGCAGGCGCAGCAGCACCTCGAAATGCAGCCCGGCTTCGCCACCTTTTTGCAGCGGGGCAATGCTTTGCGCGTAGAGGCAGAAGCGGTCCTCGTCCAGTGCCGCACGGATGCGCGTGGCCCATTCCATCTCGCTCACATAGCGGCTGTAGATGCCGTCTTCGGGCGTGTAGACGAAGATCTTGTTGCGCCCGCGCTCCTTGGCCTGGCAGCAGGCCATGTCGGCCATGCGCAGCAGGTCCGAGACCTTGCTGGCATCTCCGGGAATATGGACCACGCCGATGGAGAAGCTGGTGCGCAGGCTTTTCTCGCCCCAGCTCACCTGCAGCTGCTGGGCGGCCTGGCGCAGCTTTTCGGCAATCGCCGAAACCGAGGGCGGCGGGCAGTTTTCCAGCAGCACGCCAAACTCGTCGCCGCCCATGCGGGCCAGGAAATCGCTGCCGCGCAGACTGGCTTGCAGCATGCGCGAGACTTCGCGCAGCACCTCGTCGCCGGCCGAATGGGTGCAGGTTTCGTTGATCAGCTTGAACTGGTCCAGATCGATATAGAGCACGGCGCAGGGCTTGACCTGATGCAGGCCCTGGGTCAGCAGTTTCTGCAACCGGCGCTCGAATTCGCTGCGGTTCTCGAGGCCGGTGAGCGTGTCGTGGCGCGCGTTCCAGGACAGCTGATCCATGTACTGCTGCTCGCGCGAGACATCGTGCAGCACGAACACCGCGCCCGTGGCCTGTCCGTCGCGCACTATGGACGAACCCATGACCTTGACCGGAACAATGCTGTGGTCGGCTCGGCGCACCCAGTGCGTCTGCTCGTCGCGCACGGTGACCTCGCCGGCCAGGAGCTGGGTCAGCAGGCTTTCGCTGGTGAAGGACGAGTCCATGGTGTAGAACTGCAGCACCTGTTTGATGGACTTGCCCACGGCATTGTGCTTTTGCAGGCCCAGCAGCCCTATGGCCACGGGATTGATGAAGTTGACCATGCCGCTGGCATCGGCGGTGATGACGGCATCGCCGAGTGCGGCCAGCGTGGTTTCGGCGCGCTCCTTCTCGGTCTTGAGACCGGCCTGGATCTGTTCGCGTTGCTGCACCAGCCGCCAGGTGTGCCAGGTCCAGAGCGCCATGAGGATCAGGGCCAGACTGCAGTTGAGCACCAGCAGCAACGCCACCATCTTGCGCGAGCTGTGGCCCAGAGAGTCGCTGAAGGCCTTGGTAACGGCGGTTGCGCCCTGGTTGAGCAGATCGATTTCGCTTTTCCAGGTGGCGATGCTGGTCGCCGACGGATTGCCGGCTTCGTAGTTTTTGCGGATTTCCCGGGCCAGCGCGTCCAGCTGTTCCAGGTATTGATCGCCTTGCTTCCAATAGTGGACGGGCTCCTGCACCCAGGCAAAGTGGCGGAAGGTGCGCAGCAGCCAGATGATGCCGTCCACATCGTCGGGATGGTTCTGGCCTTGTTCTATGCCATGGCGCGCGACATCGAGCTGGACCGGCTCGCCGTAAAGCGCCTCCCTGGCCTGGGCATCGCCATGGGGCACCAGCAAGGCCTGCTGATAGCGGTCCAGATCCGCCGGCTTGCCATTATCGGCATAGCGCGAGAGGTAATAGATGGCGTCTTTTTGCGCCTTGGACCAGAGGCTTTCTCCGTTGACGAAGCTGCGCACCGAGGAAAGCAGATAAAGGCTGGAGCTGGCGCTGAGTATCAGCACGCCGACCAGCAGGGCGAAAGGCCATACTCGCTGCAGAAACTGCAGAGAGTGGCCATGGGTGCTGGTGTTTGACTGCATATATCCTGACGGGTGGTTTATAGGTCTGCTTTTGTCAGCGCAGAATGCCTGCGGCCTCTCTGTCTGCTGCCGCGACCGTTCACAAGGTGTTAGGTCTTGTTTGGCTTGTATTTATTCGTAATTCTGTTGAATACCCGTCTGAAGCGGCAAGTCGGACAACTTCCATAAACCCCTGACTAAAGTTAATGACAGAAAAGCTCCATGACCTTGTTTCTCGTATAGATATATAGACCCGATAACGGATAAACAGCCGTTATTGCTCATAAACAAAATGAGTGGGCCAGCGCTATCTCAGGTCGTGCGCATCCCGGCCCCAAGAGCGGGCCGATCCGCATGGATCAGCAGTTGGGGCAGTGCGGAGGGGGATGGGTGAGCCGTGCTGGACGCGGAGCGGCTGGGCGTCAGCGCCGCACGTGAGCCGCAGGCTTGCCGGACGGGTAAGAGCCGGCAAGCGTCAAGTTGATGGGTGTTTAAGGCGCTGCCGGAACTCAGGCCAGGTCTATGCAGTGGATATGGCCGTTTTCCAGTTGGCCGGCCCTGCGGTCGGCAAAGTAGCGCTCCAGGGTCGACTTGACGGTGCGGAAGGCGATTTCCTCCCAGGGAATCTCGGCCTCGGCAAAGAGCCTGGCCTCCAGGGTCTCGGGGCCGGGGTAGCACTGCTCGCTTTTGAGTCTGGCCAGGTAGAAGAAATGCACCTGGCCGACCTGGGGCACGTTGATCACGGAGAACAGGCGCCCCATCTCGATATCGGCGCCGGCTTCCTCGTCGGTCTCGCGCCGCGCGCCGCCGCTGGTGGTCTCGGCCAGTTCCATAAAGCCGGCCGGCAGCGTCCATTTGCCGTAGCGCGGCTCGATATTGCGCTTGCACAGCAGCACGCGCCCATCATCCATCACGGGCAGGGTGCCCACCACATTGAGCGGATTCTCATAATGAATCGTGCCGCAGGCCGGGCAGACAGCGCGCTCGCGCGTGTCCCCATCGTCGGGAACGCGGTAGGTGACTGCGGTGCCGCAGTTGCGGCAAAACTTGATGGGGCTGCGGAAAATCATTCCAGCACTATAAGCAATATGGCGCGCAAGCGCAGGCACAACAGGCGCTACCAGCTATGAAAAAGGGAGTCGACCAGCAAGTGCAGGTCGACTCCCTTGACGCCATGGGCTGGCGCAGAGCGCAGTCTTAGACGATCTGCAGCCTGATGGGGGTCAGCCCCGTGACGGCGCCTTCAAGCACGTCGCCCTTGACCACGGCGGCCACGCCTTCGGGAGTGCCGGTCATGATCAGGTCGCCGGGCTGCAGCTCCCAGGCCGCGGACAGATGCTCTATGGTCTCGGCGATGTTCCAGATCAGCTTGTTGATATGGCTGCGCTGGCGGTCCGCGCCGTTGACCTGCAGGGAAATCTCGGCGTTGACGATGTTGCCGGCCTGGGCGGCAGGGGTGATGGGGCCGATGGGAGCAGACTGCTCGAAGGCCTTGCCTATGCACCAGGGCCGGCCCTGTTTCTTCATTTCGTTTTGCAGATCGCGGCGCGTCATGTCCAGACCCACGGCGTAGCCGTAGATATGCTGCAGCGCGTCGGCGGCCTTGATGTTCTTGCCGCCCTTGCCGATGGCGACCACGAGCTCGATCTCGTGGTGCAGATTCTGGGTCAGCGTCGGGTACTCGACCTCGGCCGTGCTGCCGGCTTCCACGGCCACCACGGCGTCGGCCGGCTTCAGGAAGAAGAACGGCGGCTCGCGGCCCGTAAAGCCCATTTCCTTGGCGTGCTCCTCATAGTTGCGGCCCACGCAGTAAATGCGGTGAATGGGGAAGCGCTCGCCACGGCCCAGAACGGGCAGGCTGGCAACGGCAGGGGGATTGAACACGTAGCTCATGAAGTCCTCGGCAAAAACACGCGCTGGAATCAGCATTGGTTGATGTGGCAAACAGTGTGCCATGGAGTGGCGGTTTCGGCGGGCAGATGCATAGCGGCTTTTACGTACCCGGCGCGAAACTGCTCACACAGGCCCTGGCCCGCGCTATGCTGCAGCCATCATGAAGCTGCACACCTACTTCCGCTCATCGGCCTCCTATCGCGTGCGCATCGCGATGCATCTCAAGGGCCTGCCCTATGACTCCCTGCCCGTGCACCTGGTGCGCGGCGAGCAAAAGGCGCCGGCCTATGCCGCCCACGTGGGCGATGCGCTGGTGCCTTCGCTGATCACCGATGACGGCCACTGGCTGACCCAGTCCATGGCCATCATCGAATATCTCGATGAGACCCATGCCGAAACACCGCTGCTGCCGCGCGATGCGCTGGGCCGGGCCCATGTGCGCGCGCTGGCGCAGATGGTGGCCTGCGAGATCCATCCGCTCAACAATCTGCGCGTGCTCAAGTATCTGGTGCACGAACTCGGCGTTGGCGACGAGGCCAAGACCGGCTGGTATGCGCATTGGGCCCGTTTGGGCCTAGAGGCTTTTGAACGCCAGTTGGCGCTGCTGGACGCCGAGCGCCAGGCCGATGGCCTGCCGCCATCGCAGTTCTGCTGGGGCGATACGCCCACGCTGGCCGAGTGCTGCCTGATTCCCCAGGTCTTCAATGCCCAGCGCTTCAACGTCAACCTCGAAGGCCTGCCGCGCCTGATGGGCGTGGTCGAGCGCTGCAATGCCCTGGCGGCCTTCCAGCTGGCCCATCCCTCGGCCTGCCCGGACGCCGAATGACGGGCGCTGCCTGGCCGGCCTCCTGGTTGGTACCCGACTGGCCGGCCTTGCCCGGCGTGCATGCGGTGTGCACCTCGCGCGAGGGCGGGGTCAGTGCTCAGCCATGGGGCAGCCTGAACCTCGGCGATCATGTGGGCGACGAGCCCGAGCATGTGCGCCGCAACCGGGAACTGCTGGCCGCAGCGATCCGGCGTGAGACGCCCGGTGCCTGCTCGGCTTTTCTGCAGCAGGTCCATGGGGTGGAGGTGCTGGCGCTGGATGCGGCCAATGTGGAAGCGTCAGAGGGCGCGGCCTTCGATGCCTGCGTGACCGCCGATGCGGGCGTGGTCTGCACCATCATGGTGGCGGACTGCCTGCCCGTGCTGCTGGCCCATGATTCGGGGCTGGTCGTGGGGGCCGCCCATGCGGGCTGGCGCGGCCTGGCAGGCATGCCGCCCGGCCGGGCACGGGACGATGGCCCGCTGCCCATGGGCGTGCTGGAGATGCTGTTCGAAGCTTTTTGCGAGAAGGTCCGCGATACTTCTGGACAGACTGGGATCAAACCTGCTGCCGCAGAGATCGCGGCCCATACCCAGGCCTGGCTGGGCCCTTGCATAGGCCCAGAGGCCTTCGAGGTCGGCGCCGAGGTGCGCGAGGCTTTTCTGGCCCATGAACCGGCGGCCGCGCGCCACTTTGTGCCCGGCACCAGCGAGGGCAAGTATCTGGCCGATCTGCCGCAGCTCGCGCGCCAGCGCCTCGCGGCTATGGGAATCAGCGCGGTCTACGGCAATGACGGCAGCCAGCGCTGGTGCACCGTGAGCAATGCCTCAAGCTTCTTCTCGCACCGGCGCGACGCCGGGCGGCTGGGCAGCAGCGGGCGTCTGGCCGCCTGCATCTGGCGCGACGCCGGCGTCTGAAGCAGTTTGGGCGCCGTCCTTGGCCGCGTCGGCCTGCGCTTGCTGGCGCGCCTTGATGCGGCGCTTGCGCGCCGGCGTGCCCAGTATGTAGAGCAGGATGGACAGCGGCAGCACGCCATACAGCAGCAGCGTGAAGAATGCGCCCAGCAGCGTGCCGCCAGGGCTGGCGGCTTCGGCAATGGCCATCATGACGGTGACATAGGCCCAGGCAATGGCAACCAGATACATAAGCGGTGTCGGATTCGGTCCATGCGCTCCGCGGCGCGGCTTCACATGGGGTTTTCAGTAGGCGTTTTTCATCAAAGCCTGCAGCTACATAGGTGACAATGCAAAGCGTCAGCCGTATTGCAGATTCCGCATGATCCGGGCTTCGAAAAGAGCAGATCATGCCTTGATGAGGATGTAAGCATGAATTTTGACCCACTCTGGGGCCAGACCGGCCAGTCCATTCAACAGTTTTGGCAGGAGCAGTGGAGCCGCAGTCTTCAAAGCCTGCAGCAAATGGGTTCGGCCGCGCCTGCAGGGCTGGCCGACTGGGCTGCAGGTGGGGGCGCAGCGGCCGGCAATCCATGGACCGGCGTGATGGAAGCCATGCAATCGGCCATGCCGCAGGCGGCCGCGGGTACGGCGCTGCAGTTCGACGCCGCCAAGCTGCAAGGCCTGCAGCAGGAGTATCTGAGTGCCGTGCAGTCGCTGGCCGACAATCACACGGTGCAGGACATGCTGGCCAAGGACAAGCGCTTTGCGGCCACCGAGTGGGCTGAAAATCCTCTGGCCGCCGTCACGGCCGCCAACTACCTGCTGGGCAGCCGCATGCTGATGGGCATGGCCGAAGCCGTGCAGGGCGACGACAAGACGCGCAACCGCGTGCGCTTTGCGGTCGAGCAGTGGGTGGCCGCCATGGCGCCCAGCAATTTTCTGGCGCTCAATGCGGATGCGCTGCACAAGGTGGTGGAGACCAAGGGCGAGAGCCTGGCCCAGGGCATCTCCAATCTGCTGGCCGATATGCGCCAGGGTCATGTGTCCATGACCGACGAGAGCCTGTTCACCGTGGGCAAGAACGTGGCGACCACCGAGGGCGCGGTGGTGTTCGAGAATGAGCTGTTCCAGCTCATCGAGTACAAGCCGTTGACGGCCAAGGTCTACGAGAAGCCTTTTCTCATGGTGCCGCCCTGCATCAACAAGTTCTACATTCTCGATCTGCAGCCCGACAACTCCGTCATCCGCTATGCGGTCAGCCAGGGACACCGCACTTTCGTGGTCAGCTGGCGCAACCCCGACGAGAGCCTGGGTCACAAGACCTGGGACGACTATATCGAGGACGGCGTGCTCAAGGCCGTGAGCACGGTGCAGGACGTCTGCGAGGCGCCGCAGATCAATGTGCTGGGTTTTTGCGTGGGCGGCACCATGCTGTCCACGGCCATGGCCGTGCTGGCCGCGCGCCATGCGCGCGAGCATGGCGCCGAGCCCGCGGCCAGGAGCGCGCGTAGCCGCTCCGCCGCAGCTAAGACGACCGCCGCGAAGGCCACCGCGAAACCTGAAACAAAGCCTTTTCCCGTGGCCAGCATGACGCTGCTGACCACGCTGATCGACTTCCGCGATACCGGCATTCTCGATATCTTCATCGACGAAAACGTGGTGCGCTTTCGCGAGATGCAGATGGGCAAGGGCGGCCTGATGAAGGGCCAGGATATGGCGTCCACCTTCAGCTTTCTGCGCCCCAACGATCTGGTCTGGAACTATGTGGTGGGCAATTACCTGAAGGGCGAAACCCCGCCGCCGTTCGATCTGCTGTACTGGAACAGTGACTCGACCAATCTGCCCGGCCCGTTCTATGCCTGGTATCTGCGCCATCTCTACCTCGAAAACAGCTTGATCGAGCCCGGCGCGCTGACCGTCTGCGGCGAGAAGATCGACATGGGCCAGCTCAAGATGCCCGTCTATATCTACGGCTCGCGCGACGACCATATCGTGCCCGTGGGGGCGGCCTATGCCTCTTCCCAGGTGCTGGGCGGCGAGCTGCGCTTTGTGATGGGGGCTTCGGGCCATATCGCCGGCGTCATCAACCCGCCGGCCAAGAACAAGCGCAGCCACTGGCTGCGAGAGGATGGCCAGTTCCCGGCCACGCTGCAGGAATGGCTGGCCGGCTCCAGCGAATACCCGGGTAGCTGGTGGACCGACTGGAGCCAATGGCTGGGCGGCCATGCAGGCAAGCAGATTGCCGCGCCCAAGAGCTATGGCCGCGGACGCAGCTATACCGCGATTGAAGATGCGCCGGGCCGCTATGTTCTGGCCAAGGCCTGAGGCACAATGAGTTCCCATATTGCAGTGCAGCAACTGCATTGCAATAGGTGGGCGCCGGTGGCACGATGAACATGCTCCGGCCCGCATTCATGCGTCAAGGGAAAGAAACCTAGAAAGGTTCGTCATCATGGAAGACATCGTTATCGTTTCCGCCGTGCGTACGGCAGTGGGCAAATTCGGCGGCTCTCTGGCCAAGATTCCTGCCACGCAGCTGGGCGCCACCGTGATCAGCGAAGCCCTGGCTCGCGCCAAGGTGGGAAAGGATCAGGTGGGTGAAGTCATCATGGGCCAGGTGCTCACGGCCGGTGCAGGCCAGAATCCCGCGCGCCAGGCCATGATGGCCGCAGGCATCGCCAAGGAGACTCCGGCTCTGACCATCAACGCCGTCTGCGGCTCGGGCCTGAAGGCCGTGATGCTGGCGGCCCAGGCCGTGGCCACGGGCGACAGCGAGATCGTGGTGGCCGGCGGCCAGGAAAACATGAGCCTGGCTCCCCATACCCTGCCGGGCTCGCGTGACGGCCAGCGCATGGGCGACTGGAAGCTGGTGGACACCATGATCGTCGACGGCCTCTGGGACGTCTACAACCAGTACCACATGGGCATCACGGCCGAAAACGTGGCCAAGGAAAAGCAGGTCAGCCGCGCCCAGCAGGATGCG
This sequence comes from Comamonas sp., assembly GCA_019236485.1. Lineage (GTDB taxonomy): Bacteria > Pseudomonadota > Gammaproteobacteria > Burkholderiales > Burkholderiaceae_C > Comamonas. The sequence continues at coordinate 9,744 of JAFAIY010000199.1, forward strand.
CTGGCGCTGGCCAGCCAGCAAAAAGCCGCGGCCGCGCAGGACGCCGGCAAGTTCAAGAGCGAAATCGTGCCCGTGAGCATTCCCCAGCGCAAGGGCGACGCTCTCGTCTTTGATAACGACGAGTACATCAACCGCAAGACCAATGCCGATGTGCTGGCCACGCTCAAACCCGCTTTCGACAAGGCCGGTTCGGTGACGGCCGGCAATGCCTCGGGCCTGAACGACGGCGCGGCCGCCGTGGTGGTCATGAGCGCCGCCAAGGCCAAGGCCCTGGGCCTCAAGCCCCTGGCCAGGATTGTTTCCTATGCGACCAGCGGCCTGGCGCCCGAAATCATGGGTCTGGGCCCGATCTACGCAACGCGCAAGGCCCTGGATCGCGCGGGCTGGAAGGCGGCCGATGTGGATCTGTTCGAGCTCAACGAAGCGTTTGCCGCGCAAGCCTGCGCCGTGAACCAGGAACTGGGCATCGATGCGGCCAAGGTCAATGTCAACGGCGGCGCCATCGCCATCGGCCATCCCATCGGCGCCTCGGGCTGCCGCATTCTGGTGACCCTGCTGCACGAGATGCAGCGCAGCGGTGCCAAGAAGGGTCTGGCCGGTCTGTGCATAGGCGGCGGCATGGGTGTGGCCATGGCCCTTGAGGCCTGCTGATAGCCAAGCCTGATGCGCGGCAAGTCCTTGCTGCGCATTTCTTGCGAAGATTGATGAATGACAGAGTTCGGGTCGGCCCGAATGCCGGCATGCATGGCTGGGCGCCGATCTGGAGGATAAGCAGCAGCTAATGACTGTCTATCCCTGATAGTGTGATCGTGAAATAACCCTTGATTGACAGGAGGCAAGAATGGGACAGAAAGTAGCGTACGTCACGGGAGGCATGGGTGGTATCGGTACCGCGATTTGCCAGCGTTTGCATAAGGATGGCTTCAAGGTGATCGCGGGCTGCGGCCCATCGCGCGACTACCAAAAGTGGCTGGACGAGCAAAAGGCTCAGGGTTATACGTTTTATGCGTCGGTCGGCAATGTGGGCGACTGGGGCTCCACCGTCGAGGCTTTCAACCTGACCAAGGCCGAGCACGGCAGCGTCGATGTGCTGGTGAACAATGCGGGCATCACGCGAGATCGCATGTTCGTCAAGATGACGCCGGATGACTGGAAGTCGGTGATCGAAACCAACCTCAACTCCATGTTCAACGTTACCAAGCAGGTGGTGGGCGACATGGTCGAAAAAGGCTGGGGCCGCATCATCAACATCAGCTCGGTCAACGGCGCCAAGGGCCAGGCCGGCCAGACCAATTACTCGGCGGCCAAGGCCGGCATGCATGGCTTCACCATGGCGCTGGCGCAGGAGCTTGCGGCCAAGGGCGTGACGGTGAATACCGTGAGCCCCGGCTATATCGGCACCGATATGGTCAAGGCCATCCGCCCCGATGTGCTGGACAAGATCGTGGCCGGCGTGCCCGTCAAGCGACTGGGCGAGCCCAGCGAGATCGCCTCCATCATCTCCTGGCTGGCTTCCGAAGAGGGCAGCTACTCCACAGGTGCGGACTTTGCCGTCAACGGCGGCCTGCACATGCACTAGGCCTTTTCCGGCCACATGCAAAAAAAGGAGCCTTGTGCTCCTTTTTTCATATTGTTTGGCGCTTGGCCTGCAATGGCTTGAGGTCGAAAAATCCCCAGATGACAAAACCCGCGAGAAGCGGGTTTGGCGTGGTTTTTTGAAACATGCCACTGAGATGGTGGCTTGCAGCAAGGTCGCGGTACTTGTGCTTCAAGTTCGCCGATCAGTGCCTTGCTGCATAGGCACCTGGCCGCAATACCTGCTCGGGTATTGCCAGCAAGCGCTTAACGCTTGCGGTCGCGTTCGTCTTCGGGCCAGATGGACATGATGTTGGTGGTTTGCATGGGGAATTTCTCCTGTATGCCTGTACAACGCTTGAGCGATTCAGCTCGTTGACAGCATTTCCAAAAAATTTTACTGTTCT
>JAFAIY010000220.1 GCA_019236485.1 Comamonas sp.
CTCCTGGGGTGGTTGCGGGTTTGCCGGGGTGGGCCCCGGTCGATCTCTCCGCTCTAATGCGGTGTATTGATTTGCGTAATTTTTATACGCATTGCGTAAATTCAATCCAAGGGATTTCCATAGGCCGCCTTGGGCCTGTGATAGAACCGCCTTGAAGTGCAGCAGGGACAAATGCCTACAGCTATGAAAATCGAGAGTCAAAAGAAGTCCAGGCCTTTGCCTGACGCCGGAGATTCGGCGCAGCCGCCGGAGACCGGGCGTGAGCGCCGCCAGCGCGTGCAGGCGGCCGAGACCTGTCTGGCCGTGCTCAAGGCCCTGGCCGGGCTGGGCGGGCGCGCCAGCCTCACGGCCATAGGGGCGGCCGTGAATGAAAGTCCGGCCAAGGTGCACCGCTATCTGGCCAGCCTCATGGCCGAGGGCCTGGTCGAGCAGGACCGTGGCGGCACCCAGTACGCATTGGGCAGCGAGGCCATACGCGTGGGTCTGGCGGCAATGCGCCAGAGTGACCCGATACGCGTGGCCGAGCCGGCTCTCGTGCATCTGCGTGAGAGCTTGCAGGTGACCAGCTTTGTGGCCGTCATGGGCAATCTGGGTCCGGTCATCGTGCGCTTCGAAGAGCCCAGCCTGCCCGTCACTGTCAATGTGCGCGTGGGCTCCGTCATGTCCATGCTGTGGTCGGCCACGGGGCGCGCCTTCTTCGCCTTCATGGACGACCGCCGCCAGGTCGAGGCTCTGGCGCTGCAGGAGCTGGCCCAGGCTCCTGCGGCCAGACGCGCGCTGCTGGATAACGAGGACCCCATGGGGCGTTTGCGGGCCGAGATCCGTGCCGCGGGCTGCGCGGCCATACGCGATACCAATCTGCCGGGCATCAGCGCCGTGGCGGCGCCGCTCTACGACTACACGGGCCATGTGGTGGGCGTGCTGTGCGCGCTGGGCGCCAGCGGCGGCTTTGACCCCGACCCCCAGGGGCCGATTGCGCTGGCCGTCTGCGCCGAGGCGCGCACCGTGAGCGCCAGCCTGGGCTACAGGGCGGCCGCCGGCTCCTAGCCGCGGGCCCGCGCCAGCTTGCGGATAGGAGAGCGCCGCCCCCCGCATGGGCGGTTCGCTGACAAGCGCAATGGCAGCCGGCAACGCAACATCTCTGCAGGCAGCCGCCCACATCCATAGCCGGCGCTGCAGATTTGGAGGACCGCATGCAACCCGTCATGGCTCCCGGCGCAGCGCCACAGCATCTGCCTTTCTACCGGCACCTCTATTTCCAGGTCGTCGTCGCCATCGTGATCGGCGCGCTGCTCGGCTATTTCGAGCCCGCGCTGGCCGCCAAGTTCAAGCCTCTGGGCGACGCCTTCATCAAGCTGGTCAAGATGATCATCGCGCCGGTGATCTTTCTGACCATAGTCACCGGGATTGCGGGCATGACCCATCTGCACGTGGTGGGCCGGGTGTTCGTCAAGACCATGGTGTATTTCCTGTTCTTCTCCACGCTGGCGCTGGTGGTGGGGCTGGTGATCGCCAAGATCGTGGAGCCGGGCACGGGCATGCACATCAATGTGGCCGATCTGGATCAGGCGGCCGTGAAAGGCTATGTCGCCCAGTCGCACGAGATGACCTTGATCGGCTTTCTGATGGACGTGATCCCCAAGACCCTGGTCAGTCCGCTGGTGGGCGACAACATCCTGCAGGTGTTGTTCGTGGCCGTGCTGTTCGGCATTGCGCTGGCCATGGTGGGCGAGGCGGGCAAGCCCATTCTGAGCTTTCTGGAGGCGCTCACGGCCCCGGTGTTCAAGCTAGTGAGCATTCTGATGAAGGCCGCGCCCCTGGGCGCCTTTGGCGCGATCGCCTTCACCATAGGCAAGTTCGGCATCGAGTCCCTGGTCAATCTGGCCTGGCTGGTGGGCACTTTCTACGTCACCTCCCTGGTATTTGTGCTGGTGATTCTGGGCGCCATGGCGCATATCTGCGGTTTTTCCATACTCAAGCTGATCCGCTATCTGCGCGCCGAGCTGCTGCTGGTGCTGGGCACCTCGTCCTCGGAATCGGCCCTGCCCTCGCTGATGCACAAGATGGAGCATGCGGGCTGCAGCAAGTCCGTGGTGGGCCTGGTCGTGCCCACCGGCTACTCGTTCAATCTGGACGGCACCAATATCTATATGACGCTGGCCTCGCTGTTCATCGCCCAGGCCACCGACACCCATCTGACCCTGGGCAATGAGCTGGCCCTGCTGCTGGTGGCCATGCTGAGCTCCAAGGGCGCGGCCGGCGTGACGGGCGCGGGCTTCATCACCCTGGCCGCCACCCTGGCCGTGGTGCCCGAGATTCCGATCGCCGGCATGGCGCTGATCCTGGGGGTGGACCGTTTCATGAGCGAATGCCGCTCCCTGACCAACTTCATGGGCAATGCGGTGGCCACCGTGGTGGTCTCGCGCTGGGAGAACGCGCTGGACTACGACAAGCTCTATGCGGCCCTTCACGGCGACGACGACTGAGCGCATAGGCCCAGCCCAGCTGGGTGAAGGCCCGACGTGGCAGACTGGCGAGCATGTCAGAGCCCACCTTACTTGTTGCCGATGATCACCCGCTGTTTCGCGCAGCGCTGATCCAGGTGCTGCATGAAAGCTTTCCGCAGTACAGAATTCTGGAAGCCGCCAGCGCCCAGACGGTGGGCACGGCCATGCAGGAGCATCCCGAGATCGAACTGGTGCTGCTGGACCTGACCATGCCGGGCGCGCGGGGCTTTTCCTCGCTGCTGCATCTGCGCGGCGAATATCCGCAGGTGCCCGTGGTCGTGATTTCTTCCAACGACGACCCGCGGGTGATTCGCCGGGCCCACCAGTTCGGCGCCTCGGGCTTTATCTCCAAGTCCGCCTCGGCCCAGGACATGGGTCTGGCCATGTCCGCGGTGCTGGACGGCGACAACTGGTTCCCGGCCATGGCGCCGGAGCGCTCCGAAGCCGATGCCGCCCTGGCGGCCAAGCTGGCCCAGCTCACGCCCCAGCAGTTCCGGGTGCTGCTGTGCCTGGCCGACGGGCTGCTGAACAAGCAGATCGCCCACGAGCTGGGGTTGGCCGAAAACACCGTCAAGGTGCATGTGACGGCGATTCTCAAGAAGCTGGAGTGCTATAGCCGCACCCAGGCGGCGGTGCTGGTCAAGAGCCTGGAAAACGGCCATGAGCTCTGAGGGCGGTTGGCGTCGGCGCCAATAGGCCTGCAGCGGCGGTGGTGACACAATAAGAAACATTTTGCCCTGTCCACCGGATCACCTGTGCAATGACGCCGCCGAATGCACCTTCGCCACCACCTCGAGCCAGGCTGCTATGGGGCCCCGAGGTTTCTTCCCCGCTGCATACGGACACTGCACAGCAGGAGCGCTGGCGCAAGCGTACCTGGCAGCTGCATATCTCCGTGCTGCTCAGCCATGTCTACGCATTCGCGCTGTTGCTCGGCCATTGCTGGGCCGGCTATGCGGACTGGAGCGCCGTGCTCTGGTACGGGCTGTGGGTGGTCGCGGGC
>JAFAIY010000250.1 GCA_019236485.1 Comamonas sp.
CAGCGACGATCTGCTCAAGCTCAAGCCTTTTGACGACGCCGAAGCCCGCGTGATCGGCTACAAGCCCGGGCGCGGCCGCTGGCAGGGGATGACGGGAGCGCTGCTGGTGCAAAGCCCCGAGGGCAGGCAGTTCTCCCTGGGCTCGGGGCTGAGCGCCGAGCAGCGCCAGAACCCGCCGGCGCTGGGCAGCTGGGTCACCTATCGCTACCAGGGCCTGCACGAGAAAAGCGGCCTGCCGCGCTTTGCGCGCTTTATGCGGGTACGCGACGAGCCCGGCTTTAGACCCGAAGCAGGCGCGCGCTGATTCAATCCTGATAGCTGGATCGGCTGGACGATAAAGTGTCAGAGCCGATTCTGCTCTTGACGCTTTATGGCAGCTGCGCCCCCAGCGCCCTGGCCGCGGCAAGCACATGTTTGAGATGGCGCTTGTCATAGCGGTGCACGGGCATGGTTAAGGTCAGGGCCGCGGCCAGCTCGCCGTCCCGGCGGAACACCGGCGCCGAAATGCCCGCGATTTCGCTATGCCTGTCGCCGACCACAGCCTCGTAGCCGTCGGCGCGCAGGCGCGCGTAATGCGCTCTGTCCTTCCTGGCCCAGTCGGCAAGCTCGGGATCGAAAGCCACCAGCACGCGCCCGCCCGCGCCCCTGTCCAGCGGCAACAGATCGCCGACGCGCGCGTGGTCGCGCACGGGATGCGGCGAATCCACGCGGTACAGGCATAACCGCTCCCGCCCCTGGCGCACATGGTAGGCCGCGCTCTCGCCCGTGGCGCTCACCAGGGCGCGCAGCGCCGGCATCACCAGCCGGTCCAGCGAAAAGCTCTGCACATAGACCGCATGCAAGCGCGCCACCGCCGATCCCAGCGCATAGCGGCCGTCGTCCTGGCGCAGCACCCAGCCACCATGCTCAAGCGAAGCCAACAGGCGCAGCACCGTGCTCTTGTACAGAAGCGTGCGCTCGGCCAGCTCGGCCAGGCTCAGCGCCGCATCGCCGTCGCGAAACGCGGCCAGCAGACTCAGCGCCCGGTCCACGGCGGCCACGCCGCCGGCTGCGGCATTGGCATCGGCCACCGATGCATTTTGAGATTTACGCGGCATAAGAATGACTCCCCACACTCCTCACTGACCTGTAGTCGCTGCCCCCGCTTTTCATCTTGGGACGGTCCGGTGATAAAAACTCCGCCCGGCTTTCGGGCAGCGCTTGACAGCGTCACAAGTCAACATGCAATATTTCAATAGAAAGAATTTAGTTCTATTAGATAGAACTTCATTAAAGCATTGCCGCTGTTGCCCAGCAAGCTTTGACCGCTACCCCAAGCTCTATGCCCTCCCAACCCCGTTTCGACGTCCTCATCAGCGAGGTCGGCCCGCGCGACGGCCTGCAATCGGTTTCCTCCATCATGGGCACAGCCCACAAATGCGCGTGGATCGATGCGCTGGCCGCGGCCGGCCTGCAGGAGATCGAAGTCGGCTCCTTTGTCTCGCCCAAGCTGCTGCCCCAGATGGCGGACACTGCGCAGATCGTGAGCCATGCAGCCGCCCGCCCCGGCCTCACCGTCATGGCACTGGTGCCCAATCTCAAGGGCGCCGAGGCCGCCCTGCGCGCCGGCGTGCACAAGATCACGCTGCCCGTGTCGGCCAGCCCGGCCCACTCCATGGCCAATGTGCGCAGAACGCCCGCACAGATGGTCGGAGAAGTGCGCGCTATCGCCGCTCTGCGCGATGCGATCGCGCCCCGGGTGCATATCGAGGCCGGCATCTCCACGGCCTTCGGCTGCACCCTCCAGGGACTGGTACCCGAGGACGAGGTGATCGCCCTAGCCGCATCCTGCGTGGCGGCCGGCGCCGATGAAGTCGGCCTGTCGGACACCACGGGCATGGCCAACCCGGCCCAGGTGCGGCGCCTGTTCACGCAGCTGCGCGCCGAGTTGGGTGAGCAGGCCGGCGCCGCCCATATGCACAACACGCGCGGCCTGGGCCTGGCCAATTGCCTGGCCGCCTACGAGGCCGGCGTGCGCACCTTCGATGCCTCGCTGGCCGGACTGGGTGGCTGCCCCTATGCTCCGGGCGCCTCGGGCAATGTGGTGACCGAGGATCTGGTCTTCATGTTCGAGGCCATGGGCATACGCACCGGCGTGGATCTGGAGCGCCTCGTGGCCGCGCGCCAGGCGCTGGCCGCAGGCCTGCCCGGTGAGGAGCTTTACGGCATGCTGCCGCTGGCCGGCCTGCCCAAGGGTTTCAAGCCCCACAATTACGCGGCCTAGGCGCATCGAAAGCCGCTGCCACTCATTCCAAGAATTACCTTTCTCTGCATTTCCATGAGCGATTCCCCCCTCAACGCCACCCCATCCGCCAGCGCAGGCAGCCTGCCCTATTCCGGCATACGCGTGGTCGAGTTCACCCATATGGTCATGGGCCCCAGCTGCGGGCTGATGCTGGCCGACCTGGGCGCCGAGGTCATCAAGGTCGAACCCGTGGGCCATGGCCGCAACGGCGATGCCACGCGCCAGCTGCTGGGCTCGGGCGCAGGCTTTTTCCCGCTGTTCAACCGCAACAAGAAAAGCCTGACCCTGGACCTGCAGACGCCCGAAGGCCGGGAGGCCGCGCTGCGCCTGATCGCCACAGCCGATGTGGTCACCGAGAACTTCAAGCCCGGCACCATGAAAAAGCTGGGCCTGGACTACGAAAGCCTCAGGCAGCGCTTTCCGCGCCTGATCTATGTGAGCCACAAGGGCTTTCTGCCTGGCCCCTACGAGCACCGCACGGCGCTGGATGAAGTGGTGCAGATGATGGGCGGCCTGGCCTATATGACGGGCCGGCCCGGCGATCCGCTGCGCGCCGGCACCAGCGTCAACGACATCATGGGCGGCATGTTCGGCGCCATGGGTGCCATGGCGGCACTGGCCCAGCGCGAGAAGACCGGCAAGGGCCAGGAGGTGCAGAGCGCGCTGTTCGAGAACAATGTGTTCCTGATCGCCCAGCACATGATGCAGTACGCAGTGACCGGCAAGCCCGCGGCCCCCATGCCGGCGCGCATTTCGGCCTGGGCCATCTACGATGTGTTCGAGGCCAGAGACGGCGAGCAGATCTTTCTGGCCGTGGTCAGCGACGGCGCTTGGCGCGAGTTCTGCAACGCCTTTGACCTGGCCGAACTGCGCGACGACCCGCGGCTTGCCAGCAACAATGAGCGCGTGCTCGCGCGCAGCTGGCTCATCCCCCTGCTGCGCGAAACCATGGCCGGCTATAGCGCGACCCATATCGCCCGGGTGTTCGAGGAACGGGGCCTGCCGTTCGCACCGATTGCCCGCCCGCACGACCTGCTCGATGACGAGCATCTGAATGCCACGGGTGCGCTGGCCCCGATAGAGCTGCCTGACGGCCGTGCCAGCAAGACCGTGCTGCTGCCGCTCACTCTGGACGGCAAGCACCTGGAGGTGCGCCTGTCGCCGCCCAAGCTCGGCGAGCACAGCCTCGATATCCTGAGCACGCTGGGCTACACGCCCGAGCAGGCCCAGGCACTGTCCCAGGGCCAGTAAACCCGGCGTTCGCTATCGATACCAGAGCTGCCAGCGCTTACTATCCCATGGGCAGAAAGCTGTTTACCCTTGAATCCCAATAGCCATGTGCGCTATCAGCTCCTATTTTTGCAGACAGCCAGCAGGCCCTGCCAGAGCAGCACGGCCAGGGCCGCACCCAGGGTGTTGGCCAGCGCATCCAGCCATTCCGCACCACGCGTGGTGGTGAACATGGCCTGCAGCATCTCGATCAGCCCGCCATAGGCCGCACACAACAGCACCACCAGCAGAGCCTGGACCACAGACCAGACCCGGCCCAGACTGAGCGCGCGCAGCGCCCCCGTCCACCACAGCAGCGTGGCCAGCACGCCGTGCAGGCCCGCATGCACCAGCTTGTCCGTATAGGCAAAGCCCTGGAGAAACGGAAACAGCCGCAGCACCAGGCCGCCGCCGGCACCAGTTTCGTTGAGGCAGCCCCACAGCACAAACAGCGCCCAGCCCAGGCTGCAGGCCGCAAAAAACCGCCACATCGGCGGGCTAGAAACGGTCGTGGTGCGAGAGGCCATGGCGCGGTCAATGGGTAGGGATATGAAAAAGCCCGGCATGCGAGACATGCCGGGCCTTGGCGGAAGCGCCGGGAATCAGC
>JAFAIY010000322.1 GCA_019236485.1 Comamonas sp.
CGTGCACATCCCCGAAGAAGGCCTGGCTCTGCGCGGTACCTTTGTGATCAACCCCGATGGCGTGATCAAGACCCAGGAAATCCATTCCAACGAAATCGCCCGTGACGTGTCGGAAACCCTGCGCAAGCTCAAGGCTGCCCAGTACACCGCCGCTCACCCCGGTGAAGTCTGCCCCGCCAAGTGGAAGGAAGGCGCCAAGACCATCGCTCCCTCGCTGGACCTGGTCGGAAAGATCTAAGTACCCCCTGAGGCGATGTGCGCCTTCCCCCTTCAGGGGGACGACGCCTTCGCCGCGAGGCGGCTCTTGCTCGGCGTCCCTGAGTTGGGCCGCGCCAGTTTCGACTGAGGCTGGCGGTACTTGCATATCGATTCACAGTTGAACTGTTGAAGACGCCCGGGTGCCTGGCGCCCGGGCTTTTTTTTCTCGATTTTTTTGTATTACATGAGGAGTTCCCAATGCTTGACAACAACCTGAAAGCCCAACTGCAAGCCTATCTGGAGCGTCTGCAGCGTCCGGTGGAGCTGGTGGCTTCGCTGGATGACAGCAAGGGTGCTGCCGAGCTCAAGGAACTGCTGGAGGAAATCAAGGAACTCAGCGACAAGATCAGCCTCGTCGAGAACAACGACCTCGACGTGCGCAAGCCTTCGTTCCTGATCACCAACCCCGGCGTGGACACCGGCCTTCGCTTTGCGGGCGTGCCCCTGGGTCATGAATTTACCTCGCTGGTGCTGGCCCTGCTGCAGGTCGGCGGTCATCCTTCCAAGGAATCGGCCGAGCTGCTGGAGCAGGTCAGGAACATCGATACCCCGCTGAATTTCGAGACCTATTACTCGCTGTCCTGCCACAACTGCCCGGACGTGGTGCAGGCGCTGAACCTGATGTCGGTGCTCAATCCCAAGATCACGCATACCGCGATCGACGGCGGCCTGTTCCAGAAGGAAGTGGAAGACCGCGAAATCATGGGCGTGCCCACGGTCTTCGTCAACGGCGAGCGCTTCGGCCAGGGTCGCATGGAGCTGGCCGAGATCGTGGCCAAGGTCGATACCGGCGCGGCGGCGCGCGAGGCTGCAAAGATCTCCGCCAAGCAAGCTTTCGACGTGCTGGTCGTGGGCGGTGGCCCGGCCGGTGCGGCCGCGGCCATCTATGCGGCGCGCAAGGGCATACGCACCGGCATTGCGGCCGACCGCGTCGGCGGCCAGATGCTGGATACCGTGGACATCGAGAACTTCATCTCGGTCAGCAAGACCGAAGGTCCCAAGCTGTCCGCGGCCATGGAAAACCACATCCGCGACTACGAGGTGGACATCATGGGCCAGCAGCGCGCGGCCAAGCTGATCCCCGCGGCTACCGAAGGCGGTCTGATCGAAGTGCAGACCGAGACCGGCGCCACGCTCAAGGCCAAGACCGTGATCCTGTCCACGGGCGCGCGCTGGCGCAATATGAACGTGCCCGGCGAGGACGAGTACCGCACCAAGGGCGTGACCTACTGCCCGCACTGCGACGGCCCGCTGTTCAAGGGCAAGGACGTGGCCGTGATCGGTGGCGGCAACTCGGGCATCGAGGCGGCCATCGACCTGGCCGGCCTGGTCAGGCATGTCACGGTGCTGGAGTTCGCGGGCGAGCTCAAGGCCGATGCCGTGCTGCAAAAGAAGCTGGCCACGCTGCCCAACGTGACCGTGATCCTCAACGCCCAGACCACCGAGGTCAACGGCGACGGCAAAAAGGTCACCGGTATCACCTACAAGGACCGTGGCACGGGCGAGATCAAGCAGATCGCGCTCGAAGGCATCTTTGTGCAGATCGGCCTGCTGCCCAATACCGACTGGCTCAAGGGCACGGTCGAGCTGACGCGCTTCGGCGAGATCGTGATCAACGCCAAGGGCGAGACCAGCCTGCCCGGGGTGTTTGCGGCCGGCGACTGCACCAATGTGCCGTTCAAGCAGATCATCATCGCCGCGGGCGCCGGTGCCACGGCGGCATTGTCGGCCTTCGATCACCTGATCCGCCACTGAGCCTGGGCTCCCGCCCCCCGATAGGCGGGCCATGGGCGATAAAAAAGGACTGCTGCGGCAGTCCTTTTTGCTGGCCGCCCTACAAGGTGACCAGCATCACCACCACGGCCAGGGCCATCAAGGCCGTGGCGCTCCAGCCCAGCAGCCGGTGGTGCAGCGAGATGGTCAGATCGCCCATGATGCGCGGCGACTGGCCCAGCCACAGCATCACGGCCATGATGGGCACGGAGATCAAGCCGTTGACCACGGCGGCCCACACCAGGGCCTGGATGGGGTCGACCTCAAGCATGCCCAGCAGCGTGCCCAGGCCCGTGGCGGCGATGATCAGGCCGTAGAAGCCGCGCGCCTCGTGAAAGCCGTGCGAGAGGCTGGCCTTCCAGCCCAGCACCTCGCTGACCGCATAGGCGGCCGAGCCGGCCAGCACCGGCACGGCCAGCAATCCCGTGCCTATGATGCCCAGAGCGAAGACCGTGAACGCCAGCTCGCCGGCCACGGGGCGCAGGGCCTCGGCGGCCTGGGCCGAGGTCTGGATCTGGGTGATGCCCTGCAGGTTCAGCGTCACGGCCGTGGCCACCACAATGCTCAGCGCCACGCCGTTGGACAGCATCATGCCTACCGTGGTGTCGAGCCGGATGCGGGCCAGGTGCTCCTGCACATAGGCCGGGTGCTGGTGCAGAGCCGCCGCATAGGGGCGCAGGCGCAGATCCTCGACCTCCTGGGCCGCCTGCCAGAAGAATAGATAGGGGCTGATGGTGGTGCCGAGCACGGCCACGACCATGGCCGCATAGTCGCGCAGCGAGGTGCCTAAGGGAAAGAACCGCCAGGGCCGCAGGGATTCATGAGCCAGTTGCCCAAGCGGCACATGGACCACCATCACCACG
>JAFAIY010000449.1 GCA_019236485.1 Comamonas sp.
CCGGTATCGCGGCTGATCTGCCAGCGGCTATAGCCCACGACCCCGGCCTGCAGCAGGCCCCAGCGCTTGCCCGCGCTCCATTCGGCGCCGATCTGATCGCCGAAGCGCCAGCCATGGTCGGTACGGCCGTTGCGCTGATAGTGGAACAGCGCCGCGGCCGTCCAGGTGCGGCTCTCATCGAGGTAATAGGTGGCGCCGGCGCTGAGCACGGCGCTTTGGTAGCCGCTGCCGGGCGCCACCGGCGAACCGGAGCGCGCCTGGCCCAGCCACATGCCGGCACCGGCGCTCACATCCCAGCGCGGCGTGTGCCAGCCCAGGATCAGCGGGCTGACATAGATGTCGGCGCCGCCCGAGTCCTGCAGGTCCAGGCCATAGGCGCTCATCTGCAGCGAGTTGCGCGCCACGGGCGCGAGTATCTCCATGCCGTAATCGGCGCCCAGCAGCTGGTGTTCGGTGATCCACAGCAGCCGGTTCACGATCACCGTGCTCTCGGCCTTGTTGCTGCCGGGCGCGCTGGCATTGGCCAGGGGCAGACGGATATCGTGAGCGCGGTATTTGAGGAAATAGCCCAGGTAGTACAGCCCGGGCGGCGGCGCCGTCGCATCGTCCATGGCTTCGCGCCGGACAGGCTCCTCGGCCGGAGCGAACAGCAAACGCAGGCTCATCAGCAAGATGGAGAGCAGCTGCCTCTGTTGCCGGGCAGTCGGGGTCAGGTTCATGGACGGTGTCGGGAGGGCTTTATGTCAATTTACCAAGGTTTGTGCCGATCGCGAAATGCCGTTTGGGCAGCGGCCCCATGCGGATCCGCTGGAGCTCCGCAGGCCCGGTTCACGCTGCGCGCAGCGCGGCCCTCGCGGCCTCTCTCCACAATTTCCACACAATTGCTCGACAGCCCGGAAATATTGCTAGACCACACTGCGCGCGCATACCGTTAACCGGATTCCTTTTGCGGAGCCTCCCCTGTTGTGATCAATACTGCCCAATTACTGGCTGACGAAGCCAAGTACTGCTCGTTCGGCGACACCGTCCACTACGTCAATCCCCCCAAGATCTTCACCGGCTGCGACGGCAGCTATATGTATGACGACGCGGGCACGCCCTACCTCGATCTGCAGATGTGGTACTCGGCCGTCAACTTCGGCTACAAGAACAAGCGCCTCGAAGCCAAGATGATCGAGCAGCTGCAGGAGCTGCCCCAGGTGGCCAGCCAGTACCTGCACCCCACCAAGATCGAACTGGCCAAGTTCATCGCCGAAGATGCCAAGCAGAAATGGGGTCAGGATGGCCGCGTGCACTTCAACGTGGGCGGCGCGCAAGCCATCGAAGACTCGCTGAAGGTCGTGCGCAACGCCAGCGGCGGCAAGAGCCTGATGTTCGCGTTCGAGGGCGGCTACCACGGCCGTACGCTGGGCGCATCGTCCATCACCTCCAGCTACCGCTATCGCCGCCGTTTCGGCCACTTCAGCGACCGCGCGCAGTTCATCCCCTTCCCCTACCCCTTCCGCCGCCCCAAGGGCATGACGGCAGAGGAGTACGCGGAATCCATCGTGGCCGACTTCCGTCGCAAGTTCGAAAACGAATACCACGCGGTCTGGGACCCCAAGACCAATCAGTGCGAATACGCAGCCTTCTACATCGAGCCCATTCAGGGCACCGGCGGTTACGTGATCCCGCCTGCCAACTTCTTTACCGGCCTGAAGAAGGTACTGGACGACCACGGCGTACTGCTGGTGGTCGATGAAATCCAGATGGGCTTCTGGCGTACAGGCAAGCTGTGGTCGGTGGAAAACTTCGGCATCCAGCCCGATGTGCTGGTGTTTGCCAAGGCCTTGACCAATGGTCTGAATGCTCTGTCCGGCCTGTGGGCGCGCGAAGAGCTGATCAACCCCACGGTGTTCCCGCCCGGCTCCACCCATTCCACCTTTGCCTCCAACCCCCTGGGCACGGCCCTGGGCCTGGAAGTCATGAAGATGACCCACGAGATGGACTTCGGCCGTCAGGTGCGCGAATCGGGTGCCTACTTCCTCGAAGGCCTGAAGGAGCTGCAAAAGCGCCACAAGGAAATCGGCGATGTCGACGGCCTGGGCCTGGCGCTGCGCGCCGAGATCTGCACCGAAGACGGCTTCACGCCCAACAAGGCGCTGCTGGACAAGATGGTGGACATCGGCCTCGAAGGCGGCCTCGAGTACCAGGGCCAGAAGCGCGGCCTGGTGCTGGACGTGGGCGGCTACTACAAGAACGTGATCACCTTCGCGCCTTCGCTGATGATCTCGCGCCCCGAGATCGACGAAGCCATGGTGCTGCTCGACCAGTTGCTGACCAAGGCCAAAAAGGCCTAAGCTCTGAGCGACTGCGCCGCTCCCCTTGAGAGGAGGGGGCGGCGTCCCGGCTGCGGCGCGGCCCGGACCCTTGATGGCGTCCGGGCCGCGCCAGTTTCCAGCACTGCAGACGTGCACCGTCACGATCAGAAACCGAATACGAAAAAAAGGCGAAATGGCGAGGGAGACTTTCCGCAACCAGCTCGAACCCGCCGGCCTGCTGCGGCAGTTTGCAGACCACCCGCCCGAGGGGTTTGCGCTGCTGCAAGACTGGCCGGCACCGGCATTCACCGCACCGTTTGACTTGCTGACCACCGCAGAGGACGCGCTCAAGGCGCGTCTTTTGTCGTTGCCGGGCGGTAAATGGCTCAGCCGCAAGCTGCGGCTGCAGACCGATTTCGTGGGCACCACGGTCAGCGAATATGCGCTGCTGCCGCAGAGCGGCGAGCCCGCGGCGCTGGCCCAGCGGCTGCGCGCCTGTGCGGGCCGCAAGATGCTCACCATCGTCAAGGACCTGCCCCAGGCTTCGCCCCTGCTCAGCGCCGAGGACAATGCTTTTGCCAAGGCCCTGTCCGAGGCCCTGGCCGGCCATGGCTTTATCGCCGTGGAAGGCCAGGCCCTGGCCTATGTGCCCATAGACTTCGCCAGCCTCGACGACTATCTGGCCCGGCTGTCCAAAAGCCGCAGAAGCAATCTCAAGCGCAAGCTCAAGAGCCGGTCCCAGCTGAAGATAGCGCGCATTCCCACGGGCTCCGCATTTGCCGACGAGGCACGCGTGGACGAGTACTACGCGCTGTTCGAAGCCGTCTATGCGCAAAGCGAGATTCACTTCGACAAGCTCACGCGCGACTTCTTCGCCAAGCTGCTGCGCGACGCGGGCAATGGCGGCCTGGTGTTCGAGTACCGGGCCCTGGACAGCGGAGCGCTGCTGGGCTGGAATCTGTGCTTCGAGCATGGGGGCCGGCTGATAGACAAATACATAGGCCTGTCCTACCCCGCGGCCCGCGAAGCCAATCTGTATTTCGTGAGCTGGATGATCAACCTCGAGCATGCGCTGGAGCGCGGCCTGAGCCACTATGTGGCCGGCTGGACCGACCCCGAGGTCAAGGCCCAACTGGGCGCCAGCTTCACCATGACCCAGCACGCGGTTTTTATCCGCCATCCCTGGCTGCGGGCCCTGGGCCGGCGCTTTGCCGGGCATTTCGAAAGCGACAGCCAGTGGAGCGAGAAAACATGATGCACCGCCCCGTGGTACTGGATCTGGACGGATCGGTAGGCCCTCTGGCCGACGAACTGCGCCTGCCGCTGCAGGACTGGCAGGAGAGCGTGCGCTTTGGCTGCGGCCTGGGCCGTTTCGCGCGCTTCAAGGCCGCCATGCAGCAAGGCCTGCCCGCCGAACACGGCACGGCCTTCCTCGGCAGCGGCGATTTCCACCATCTGAGTTGGCCGCTGATCGAGCGCTGCATCGCCGAGCAGGGCTTCTCGGCAACGCGCACGCTGCGCGTGGTGGTGCTCGACAACCATCCCGACAATATGCGCTTCCCCTGGGGCGTGCATTGCGGCTCCTGGGTCAGGCGCGTCGCCATGCATCCGGCCGTGTCGCAGGTGCATGTCGCCGGCATCACCTCGCAGGACATAGGCTCGGGCCATGCCTGGGAAAACTATCTGCAGCCGCTGCGCGCGGGCAAGCTGACCTATTGGAGCTGCGGCGTGGACACTCGCTGGGCCAGGCGCGTGGGCGCGGCGCAGGCGTTCCGCAACTTCTCCAGCGTCGCCGAACTCACGCAGGAGCTCGCACGCCATCTGGACGCCTGGCCACAGCCCAGCTATCTGAGCATAGACAAGGATGTGTTCGCGCCCGAGGTGGTGCGCACCAACTGGGACCAGGGCCGCATGCTGGAGGGCGAGGCCGGCCGCATCATCGCAGCCCTGAGCGGCCAGATCGTGGGCAGCGACATCACGGGCGATGTCTCGTCCTGGCGCTACACCACCTGGTGGAAACGGCTGATGAGCGCCGGCGACGGCCAGGACACGGAAATCGACGCCGCAACCCTGGCGCAGTGGCAGGCCGGACAGCATGAATTGAACCGGCGCCTGGTCGAACATATCTCTGCCAGCCGGATGGAGTAAAACAGGGCCTGAACCACTCGTTTCTGGAGCCCGCATGCTGGACCGTTTGACCGCAAGCCTGACCGAAAATCTGCTGCAACGCGCATTCGAGCCTCTGATCAGGACGGGACAGCTGGAAATCGTAGCGCCTTCGGGCAGGACTCTGCGCTTCGGCGACGACGGCCAACCCCAGGCCCGCATCCGCTTCAGCGACAAACGCGCGGTGTTGGCGCTGCTGCGCGACCCCGACCTAAACTTTGGCGAGATGTTCATGCAGCAGCGCCTGCTGGTGGAGCGCGGCACGATCTACGAGGTGCTGGAGCTGGTG
>JAFAIY010000458.1 GCA_019236485.1 Comamonas sp.
ATTCTGAGCAATACCTGCGCCGGGCTGGCCGAGGTCTCACCAGGGCTGCGCAATGCGGGGCTGGCCCTGGGCATGACCAAGCCGCAACTGATGCGCTGGGTGGAACTGCCCATTGCCATGCCCACCATCACCGCCGGCCTGCGCACGGCCTGCGCGATTGCGATTGGCACGGCCACGATTGCCGCCTTTATCGGCGCGGGGGGCCTGGGCGAGCGCATTGTCACCGGCCTGGCTCTCAACGACAGCGCGCTCATGCTGGCCGGAGCCCTGCCCGCTGCGGGCCTGGCCCTGATCAGCGAGCTGAGCTTTGAACTGTGGGAACGAGCACTGCGCCACAGACGGCTGCGACGCAGTGATTAAGAGAGGCTCTTAAAAGGTTTCCCAGTCATCGTCGCTGGCCGACGCCGGTGCAGATGCCGGTGCAGGCTTGGCCAGGGGCTTGGCGACCGGCGCCTGAACGGCCGGCTTGTTCGCCCGCGTGGCCAGAGGCTTGGCTGCAAGCCCTGGCTTGGCGACGGTTTGAGGCATGGCCGCTCTCGCCGGCGCCAGCGCGGGCGCGCTCATGCCTGCCGCGCTGACCTGGCCCAGCCTGAAGAAGCTCACGGTCTCGGCCAATGCCGCGGCCTGGCCGCGCAACGCGTCGGTAGCGGCCGCAGCCTCTTCCACCAGGGCCGCGTTCTGCTGGGTCATCTGGTCCATCTGGGTCACGGCCTGGGTGACCTGCTCTATGCCCGAGGTCTGCTGGTGGCTGGCCACCGAGATCTCGCCCATGATGTCGGTGACGCGGCGCACGCTCATCACGATCTCATCCATGGTCTGGCCGGCCTCGTCGACCTGGTGGCTGCCCTCCTGCACCTTGCTCACGGAGTCGTCGATCAGCTGCTTGATCTGCTTGGCCGCCTCGGCCGAGCGCTGGGCCAGGGTACGCACCTCGGACGCCACCACGGCAAAGCCGCGGCCCTGGTCGCCGGCACGCGCGGCTTCCACGGCCGCATTCAGCGCCAGGATATTGGTCTGGAAGGCGATGGAGTCGATCACGCCGATGATGTCCACGATCTTGCGCGAGGACTCGTTGATGGCCGACATGGTCTGCACCACCTGGGCCACCGTGGCGCCGCCGCGCACGGCCACCTGGGATGCGGCCGAGGCCAGCTGATTGGCCTGCTGGGCATTGCCCGCGTTCTGCTGCACGGTGGAGGTCAGCTCCTCCATGGAGGCCGCGGTCTGCTCCAGCGCGCTGGCCTGCTCTTCGGTGCGCGAAGACAGGTCCTGGTTGCCGCTGGCGATCTGGCTGCTGGCCGTGGCGATGGAGTCCGTGCCCTGGCGCACCTGGCCCACGATGCGCTGCAGGCTAGTGTTCATGGCCTTCAAGGCCTGCAGCAGCTGGCCCACTTCGTCGGTGCTGTGCACTTCGATCTTGCCGCTCAGGTCGCCTTCGGCCACCGATTGCGCCAGTTGCACGGCCGACTGCAGCGGACGCGAGATGGAGCGCGCGATCAACACCGCCAGCAGCACGCCGATCAGGATGGAGCCCAGCAACAGCGCGCTGATCCACCAGCGCGAGGCGTCATACAGATCGTCGCCGGCCTGGTTGGTGTCCTCGATCGCCTTGGCATTGATTTCCGTCAGGCTATCCAGGCTGGCGTTGATGGCTCGGCTGATCTTGAGCGAATCGCCACGCAGGATCTCGGCGGCCTCGTCGTTGAGCAGGCGGTGCGAGAGATCCACCACCTTGGTCGTCTGCTCGGCATACAGCTGCAGGTTCTTGCCTATGTCGGCAAGCAGCTCGCGCTCCTTGTCGCTCTGCGCATACTGCGCGTACTGCTGCTGATTCTTGAGCAGCTCGTCCCAGAGCTTGGGCATGCTCTTGTCGTAGGTCGCCATTTCCTCCATGGAGTTCGTCATCACATGCTGCATGGTTTGCGAGCGGTAGCGCTGCAGCTGATAGCGCATGTCCAGCAGCGAGCGCGCCGCGGGCATCCAGTGATGCGCGAGATCCGTGGCCGTGGCGTTGACGCGGTCGATCTGTACCAGCCCGTACAGGCCCGAAACCGCGCTGATGAGCAAAATCAGCACGAACGAGGCCAGCAGCTTGTTGGCCAGCTTGAGGTTGCGAAGGAAAGTCATGGGAGTGGGGCTGCAGTAGCCTGCGAGGCGGAGATAAGCAACAGGGGAAAGCCTCCCGCGAGCCGGTGCCGCACTACCCCAGGCTACAAGCAAGTTACCGCTGACTTAGGATAAAAACGCCACTGACTCTGGGGCTAGTGGATTCTATGCAGCGTTTGTTACCAAAAATTAACAACTCTCATGAATAAAACTGATGAGGTCATTAGCGGGATAGCTAGCGCCACAAGCAGCCCGCGCGGCGGGCACTAAAGACCCTCACAAAGGCCATTGCATCTGCGGCAGCGCCCGGCATGAGAAAATCGGAGGTTATTTCTCAGCAAGAACACAACGGATTCAACATGGAAGCAGAACGCGTCAACTCTATCGGCAACACCCTGCAAGATCTGTCGGAGCGCACGGCAGATCTCCGGAGGTATCTTTGACTACGATGCCAAGTACGAACGCCTGCGCACGGTAAACGCCTCGCTGGAAGACCCTAGCGTCTGGAACGACCCCAAGAAGGCACAGGAGCTGGGCAAAGAAAAGAAGTCGCTCGACTCGGTCGTGCTGACCCTGGAAAAGCTCAGCACCGAACTGGCCGATAACACCGAGCTGTTCGAGATGAGCAAGGAGGAAGGCGATGACGCCGGCCTCGAAACCATAGAAGCCGAGGCCGCCAAGCTCAAGCCGCTGATCGAGGAACTCGAATTCCGCCGCATGTTCAGCAACGAGGCCGACCCGCTCAACTGCTTCATCGACATCCAGGCCGGCGCCGGCGGCACCGAGGCCTGCGACTGGGCCAGCATGCTGCTGCGCCAGTATCTGAAGTACGCCGAGCGCAAGGGCTTCAAGGCCACGGTGGAAGACGAGACGCCTGGCGATGTGGCCGGCATCAAGAGCGCCACGATCAAGATCGAGGGCGAGTATGCCTATGGCCTGCTGCGCACCGAAACCGGCGTGCACCGCCTGGTGCGCAAGTCGCCCTTCGACAGCTCGGGCGGCCGTCACACCAGCTTCTCCTCGCTGTTCGTCTACCCCGAGATTGATGACTCCATCGAGATCAATATCAATCCGTCCGACGTGCGCACCGACACCTACCGTGCATCGGGCGCGGGCGGTCAGCACATCAACAAGACCGACTCTGCCGTGCGCCTGACCCACATCCCCACGGGCATCGTGGTGCAGTGCCAGGACGGCCGCTCGCAGCACAGCAACCGTGACGTGGCCTGGCAGCGCCTGCGCTCGCGTCTGTATGACTTCGAGATGCGCAAGCGCATGGAAGAGCAGCAGAAGCTCGAGGACACCAAGACCGATGTGGGCTGGGGTCACCAGATCCGCTCCTATGTGCTGGACAACAGCCGCATCAAGGACTTGCGCACCAACGTCGAAGTCTCGGCCACCCAGAAGGTGCTGGACGGCGACCTGGATGTGTTCATCGAAGCCTCGCTCAAGCAAGGCCTCTGATCCTTTCGAAAGGAATCGATATGCTGCAACTGCGTGACGGGCAAGCTCCTGCCACCGCCATCCACCGTGCCGACTACCAGGCTCCCGCCTGGTGGATAGACACCGTGGACCTGACTTTTGACCTGGACCCCGCCAAGACCCGCGTGCTCAACAAGATGCGCGTGCGCCGCAACCCCGAGGTGGCGGCCCAGCCGCTGCGCCTGGATGGCGACGAGCTCAACCTGGCGCGCGTGCTGGTCAACGGCGCGGGCACCTCGTTCAAGATGGACGGCGACCAGTTGGTGCTGGAGAACCTGCCCGAGGGCCATGAGCCCGTGGAGCTGGAGATCTTCACCACCTGCGCGCCCATCAAGAACACCAAGCTCATGGGCCTGTATGTGAGCGAGGACACGTTCTTCACGCAGTGCGAGGCCGAAGGCTTCCGCCGCATCACCTACTTCCTGGACCGCCCCGACGTCATGGCCATGTACACCGTGACCCTGCGCGCCAGCAAGGCCCAGTACCCGGTGCTGCTGTCCAACGGCAATCTGGTGGAGTCGGGCGAGCTCGAAGACGGCCGCCACTTTGCCAAGTGGGTCGATCCGCACAAAAAGCCCAGCTATCTGTTCGCCCTGGTGGCCGGCAAGCTGGTTGCGCGCGAGCAGAAGATCAAGAGCCGCGCGGGCCGCGATCACCTGCTGCAGGTCTTTGTGCGCCCCGGCGACCTGGAGAAGACCGAGCACGCGATGAACTCGCTGATGCACTCGATTGCATGGGACGAGGCACGCTTCGGCCTGTCGCTGGACCTGGACCGCTTCATGATCGTCGCCACCAGCGACTTCAACATGGGCGCCATGGAGAACAAGGGCCTGAACATCTTCAACACCAAGTATGTTCTGGCCAGCCAGGCCACGGCCACCGACACCGACTACGCCAATATCGAATCCGTGGTCGGCCACGAGTACTTCCACAACTGGACCGGTGACCGCGTCACCTGCCGCGACTGGTTCCAGCTCTCGCTCAAGGAAGGCCTGACCGTCTTCCGCGACCAGGAGTTCTCGATGGACATGGCGGGCACGGCTTCAGCCCGCGCCGTCAAGCGCATCGACGATGTGCGCGTGCTGCGCACCGTGCAGTTCCCCGAGGACGCGGGCCCCATGGCCCACCCCGTGCGCCCCGACAGTTATATCGAGATCAACAACTTCTACACGGTCACGATCTACGAAAAAGGCGCCGAAGTCGTGCGCATGCAGCACAACCTGGTGGGCCGCGAAGGCTTTGCCAAGGGCATGAAGCTGTATTTCGAGCGCCACGACGGCCAAGCCGTGACCTGCGACGATTTCTCGCAGGCCATTGCCGATGCCAATCCCGGCTCGCCCCTGGCCCAGCATATGCAGCCGTTCCGCCGCTGGTACAGCCAGGCCGGCACGCCGCATCTCAAGGCCACGGGCCGGTACGATGCGGCCGCCCAGACCTATACGCTGA
>JAFAIY010000111.1 GCA_019236485.1 Comamonas sp.
ACCGTGCCCTCCATTGCCGAAGCCGCCAGGGCTGTCCAGGCCCTGGGGGGCCAGGTGTTCGACGAGCGCTGGCAGGGTCCGGGCTTTGCGGTCTGCAATGCCATGGAGTGCGAAGGCAATGTGGTCCAGCTGCGCGAATGGACGGCAGGCCATGCATGACGGCACGCCTGGCGCGACACAGGCCGAGCAGGTCCGGCGCTTTGTAAGCCACACGCCCTGGCTGATGCAGGCGCTGGCTGCGGCCAGGCAGCAGGCTTGGGCGTCCTGGTGCATAGGCGCGGGGGCCGTGCGCTGCGCGGTATGGGAAGCACTGCATGGGCGGGCCGCGGGTGCGCTGCCGCCGGCTTGCCTTGGCGACATGGATGTGGTGTATTTCGATGCGCGGGAAGCAGAACAGGGCCACTGGCAGTCTGCGCAGGTATTGGCCAGGCAGCAACTCCAGGAGCGCTTGCCATGGGCACGCTGGGAGGTCGTGAACCAGGCCGCCGTGCATTGCTGGTATCGCGGAGCAAAAGGCCAGGCGGTGCCGCCTTTTGCCTCGCTTGAGCAGGCGGTTGCGAGCTGGCCGGAAGTGGCTACCTGCGTGGGCGTCTATCTGGATGCGCGCGATGAGCTGCAGCTGGTGGCGCCGCTGGGGCTGGACGATCTGCTGGCGCTGCGCGTGCGCTACAACGCCAGCGATCCCGATCGCGTCGGTTTCGCGATCTATGAGGCGCGCATGCGCGCCAAGCAGTGGCAGCGCCTCTGGCCTGACTTGGAGCTGCAGGCCCTGTAAAAAGATAGCTGAAGGCACTTGCTGCATCAGCGCCGACCCCTTGTTTGATGCGGAGGATGAAAGCATGCAAATACTGACCTGGAACACACAGTGGTGCTGCGGCATGGACGGCACGGTCAGCGTGGAGCGCATAGTCCGCCATGCGCTGGACATGGGCGCGCCGGCCGGCGGGCTGGACGTGCTGTGCCTGCAGGAGGTGGCCGTCAACTATCCGGACCTGGAGGGCGTGCCCGGCGATCAGCTGGCCGAGCTGCGGGCTTTGCTGCCGGGCTGGCAGCTGTTCTTCGGCGCCTCGGTCGACGAGTTCACGCCGCAAGGCCGCCAGCGCTTCGGCAATGTGATCGCCACGCGCCTGCCCGTGCTGCAGGTCCAGCACTACCCGTTGCCGTTTCCGGCCGAGGCCCAGATGCGCTGCATGCAGCGCATGTGCTCGGTGCTGACGGTGAGTGACGCCGTGCTGGGGCCGGTGCGCATCATGACCACCCATCTCGAGTACTACTCGGCGCTGCAGCGCATGGCTCAGGCCCGGGCCTTGCGCACTCTGCATATGCAGGCCTGCGCCCTGGCCGATACGCCGCCCCAGGCGGCCTGCGACGGCTCGCCCTACCAGACCAAGCCGCATACGCGTCATGCCGTGCTGTGCGGGGATTTCAACTTCGAGCCCCATGAGCCCGAATATGCCGTCCTGTCCGCTCCCTGGGCGGCCGGTGAGGAGGGCTGCCTGCAGGCCGGACAGTGGCGCAATAGCTGGGATGTGCTGCACCCCGGTCAGCCCCAGCCGCCGACCTTCAGACTGGTGGATCGAACCTGGGGAGCAGAGCCTGGGGCCTGTGACTTGATTTGGGTCAGCGAGAGCCTAAGTGAATATGTGCAAGCTTGGCGGGTGGACAGCTCTACACAGTCGTCCGACCATCAGCCTGTGATGTTGACGCTGGCTGGAGATAGTCGCTATGGTCGAGCTTGAAATAGACGAGCTGCAGTGCAAGCTGCAATATTGTTGAACCCTGTACGAGAGGAGTTTTCATGCCTGTAGAAATTCCATCCATGTCGATCATGTTGCACCGTAGCTGGTGGGTGCTTTTGCTGCGCGGTGCGGCCGCCATTGTTTTCGGTGTGCTGACCTGGATGCAGCCCGCGGCTTCGGCAACTGCCCTGGTGCTGGTGTTTGGTGCCTATGTCTTTGTCGATGGGCTGCTGGGCATCTACACCGCTATCAAGGGCCGCAATCAGTCACGTCACTGGTGGCTAGTCTTGCTCTGGGGGCTGACGGGCGTGATCGTTGGCGTGCTTACCGCCATCAATCCGGCCATTACCGCGCTGGTGCTGACGATTTATATCGGCGTCTGGGCCTTGATCACCGGTGTGCTGCAGATCGTGGCGGCGTTGCGTCTGCGCAAGGAAATTCAAGGCGAATGGCTGCTGGTGCTGGGGGGGCTGCTTTCGCTGCTGTTCGGCATCTTTGTGCTGGCTCAGCCCGGCTCGGGCATGATGGCCATGCTGTGGGTGCTGGCCACCTATGCGGTGATCTTTGGCGTGCTGATGGTGATACTGGCCTTCAAGATCAAGAAGGTCACGGCCTGATGCACTGAGCCGGGCAAGCCTTGACGAGCGACTCTTCGGAGTCGCTTTTTTGTCTGCAGTGGCTGACTCCATGGCCTGAACCCTCATCTTTGGGAGAATGCCTGCTGAATTCCAACAGCGCACGACAGACATGAAACAAGGCATGTGGCGGTATTTCAAGGCCCAGAGACGGGGAAAGACCTGGCGTTCTTTGGTCGTGATGACGGGCTTGTTCGGTCTCGCGGGTGTCAGCCATGCCGTCCCCAGCTTTGACGAGGTGCGCGGCGAGCACCGTTCTTCGGAAACCCTGCTGCTGTCGCGCGAAGGCGAGGAGCTGCAGCGTCTGCGCACCGACAGCACGGTGCGGCGCGGCCCCTGGGTGGGGCTGGCCGATATTTCGCCGGCGCTGCGTACGGCCCTGGTGCTCAGCGAGGACAAGCGCTTCTACGAGCACAGCGGCGTGGACTGGGCGGCCGTGAGTTCGGCGGCCTGGGGCAATCTCTGGAACAGCCGCACGCGCGGAGCCAGCACCATCACCATGCAGCTCGCGGGCCTGCTCGACGGCGACTGGCGCCAGGGTGCAGGCGGACGCAGCGTGGTGCAGAAACTGGGCCAGGCCGTAGCCGCTCAGGTGCTGGACCGGCGCTGGCGCAAGGACCAGATTCTCGAGGCCTACCTGAACATGGTGCCGTTCCGCGGCGAGATCGTGGGCATAGACGCGCTCGCGCAAAGCCTTTTCGGCAAGGCGCCGCATGGGCTGG
>JAFAIY010000137.1 GCA_019236485.1 Comamonas sp.
GCCGTCGACGCGCACGGTCTCGCCGATATTGAACTGAGGCGCGTACTGGTAGTCGAAGCTGCGCACGCTGCCGTCCTGCAGCTGCACGGTCACGCGGTAGATGTCGCGCACGCTGCCGCCGCCCACGCTGTTTTGCACGGCATTGCCCGCCAGCGCACCGCCCACCACACCGGCGATCGTGGCCAGCGTGCGGCCATTGCCCTTGCCCACCTGATTGCCCAGCACGCCGCCGATCACGCCGCCGGCAATGGCGCCACCGGCGCCGATACCGCTGCCATCCTGCACGCGCACGGTCTCGATATTGAGCACGCGGCCCTGCTGCACATAGTTGTACTGGCTGGGCTGGCTGCCCACGGGATAGCTGGTGGTGGGATAGCTGGTGGTGGGGTAGCTCGTAGCAGGGTAGCTCGTGGCAGGATAGCCCGCACCCGACTGGCCGCTGCCATAGCCTGCCGGATAAGCGTTGCGGTATGTCCCCTGGGGATAAGCCACACAGGCGGTGAGTGCCGCAGCGACAGCTGCTGCGGTAGCAACACGGCCCAGACGTTGAATGGCTTGCATGGAGTTCTCCTGTTCAGATCAGATCGGGACGCAATAGCTGGGATGATTGTGCGCGTCCGCGGACTTCAGTCCCTGCTATAACGCGGCAGCCGCCATACAGGTGGACGCATTTCACACTTGCTAACAAAGTACAGACCTTTGTTGCTCTCGATTTCAAAGCTGCCAGCGCCCGCCAGCACCATATTTCAAGAAGTAAACGCCCCAAACCCCGCTCCGGACAAGCGCCAGCAGCTAGTAAAAACAAAGCCCGGCAGAGCCGGGCTGTGTATTGACGCGCCGCTTCGGTGCCGGCTTGCCGGTAGAGCCTTAGCAGCCCTCACCGCGCTCGCGGGCAGCGGCAAACCCGTCCACGGGCCAGCACGATGCCGTGCCTGTGGCCCATGCCGGAGACGGCCTGCCTCAATCGCGGTAGCCCGCGTCCATTCGGTCCACCTGGCGTACCAGCGCATCGAACACGTCCTGCCCTGCGCTGTGTGCGGGGCGAAAGCGCTGCGCGTCGTGCGTGGATTTGCGCGCAACTGCCTCGCTGATGGGAATGGCCGCCCCCATCGACAAGGTGGCCAGCTGCACGTCG
The DNA here is from genome assembly GCA_019236485.1 of Comamonas sp. GTDB lineage: Bacteria > Pseudomonadota > Gammaproteobacteria > Burkholderiales > Burkholderiaceae_C > Comamonas. The sequence continues at coordinate 1,136 of JAFAIY010000137.1, forward strand.
CACGCGCGCTGCAGGGTCCACAGCGTCAGAAAGGCGTCGGGCACGGTGCCGCCCCAGGCCAGCAGGCCGTGGTTGCGCAGGATCACCGCGGGCCTGTTGCCGATGTTCTGCACCAGGCGCGGCCCCTCGTCGGCATGCACGGTGATGCCCTCGAAGTCGTGGTAGGCCACCATGCCGTCCAGCTGCGCGGTGTAGAAGTTGCTTTGCTGCAGGCCGCCCTGCAGGCAGGCCACCGCCACGCCGGACGTGGTGTGGGTGTGCATCACGCAGTGCGCACCCTCTATGCCGTCGTGGATGGCGGCGTGAACGGTGAAGCCGGCCGGGTTGACCGGATAGCTACTGTCATCCAGCACCTGGCCCTGCAAATTGATCTTGACCAGGTTGCTCGCCGTGACCTCGCTGTAATGCAGGCCGAAGGGGTTGATCAGGAACTGCTTCTCGCCGCCCGTCACGCTGTCGGGCAGCCGCACGGTGATGTGGTTGTAGATCATCTCCGTCCAGCCCAGCAGCGCGAAAACGCGGTAGCAGGCCGCGAGCTGCACGCGGGCGGCGCGCTCGTCGGGGTGCTGGCCCGGCTTCAGGGCATATGCTTGCGTATGGGGGGTCATGAAAACTCCTTGGGTCGCGGATACCACCGCCTTACTGCGTGCCGTCGGCATGCAGGCTGACGCCGGCGGTCTCTTTCACGCAGGACACGGCGACAAACGAAATCGCGGACATCAGCACGATGTACAGCCCCACGAGCCAGGACTGCCCCCAGCTCGTGATGATCCACTGCGCGATGGTTGCCGCAAAGGCGCCGCCCATGATCGATCCCAGCGCATAGCCCACCGACACGCCCGAATAGCGCACCTTGGCCGGAAACATCTCGGCATACAGCGCAGCCTGTGGCCCGTAGGTCAGGCCCAGCGGCACCGACAGCACCAGGACCGCCACCAGAAACAGGCCCATGCTGCCGCTGTCGATCAGCCACCACATCGGAATGGCCCACAGCGCCAGCAGCACATAGCCCACCTGAAAGGTGCGCACCCGGCCCCAGCGATCGCCCAGCACGCCGCCGGCCAGCGTGGACAGCAGCCAGCCGAAGGCCGCCACCGTGCTGGCGGCCAGCAGTTGCGGCGCGGGCAGCTGCAGCACGCGCTGGCCATAGCTGATGAAGAAGGCCACCAGCAGATAGCCAGCGGCGTTGTTGCCGACGAAGATCAGCGCGGTCAGCACAACCTCGCGGCTGTGCTGCCGAAACAGCTGCCCCAGGGGCGCCGAAGATGCCTTGCGGCGCTGCTGCATCTGCAGAAACACCGGCGACTCCTCCACCGTGCGGCGGATCAGCCCGCCCACCACCACCAGCGCAATCGACAGCAGAAAGGGCAGCCGCCAGCCCCACTCGGCAAAGCGCTCCTTGCCCAGCGTCGTGGTCACCAGCCACAGCACGCCGGTGGCGACGATCATGCCCAGCGGCACGCCGATCTGCGGGAAGGCGCCGAAGAACGAACGCCGGCCCGGCGGCGCGTGCTCCACGGCCATCAGCGCCGCGCCGCCCCACTCTCCGCCCGCCGAAAAGCCCTGCAGTATGCGCAGCAGGATCAGCAATATGGGCGCCAGCACGCCGATCTGCGCATAGCCGGGCAGCACGCCTATGAGCGTGGTAGCGCCTCCCATCAGGATCAGCGTCATCGCCAGCACCCGCTTGCGGCCGAAGCGGTCTCCCAGGTGGCCGCAGACGATGGCGCCCAGCGGCCGGAACAGGAAGGCAATGCCCACGGTGGCGAAGGCCAGCAGCAGCGAGAGGCTGGGGTTCTCCTTGGCGAAGGGCGTGAAGAACAGCGGCCCCAGCACCAGGCCGGCGGCCTGGGCGTAGATGAAGTAGTCGTACCACTCGATGGCGGTGCCCACCAGCGTGGCGGTGAGCACCTTGCGGCTTTCCTGCGCTGCCGTTGCCTGGGGCGCACTCGGGATGGGGATGGATGTGGACATGGTGGGTCTCCTTGAGGTGGCGCGCCGGTATGCTCCGGCGTCTTGGGGTGCCGGCAGGCCGGCGCGGCTCAGGCCGGCGCCGCCGGGGCGTCGGGCTGGTTCTCGGGGCGGGCGGCCTCGAAGGCCGGCAGCTGTGCGCAGGCGGCGGCGATGGCCTCTATGCGCGGGTAGCGTTCGATCTCGACGCCGAAGCGGCGCGCGTTGTAGATCTGCGGCATCAGATAGCACTCGGCCATGCCGGGCTGCGCGCCCAGCGCGAACGGACCCTGATCGGTCGGCTCGAGCGCGGCCTCAAAGGCGGCGAAGCCCTCTTCGCACCAGTGCCGGTACCACTCGCCCACCTGTTCCTCGCTGGCCTGCAGGCTGCCGCGCAGGCGCTTGAGCGTGCGCAGGTTGTTGAGCGGATGGATTTCGCAGGCGATCAGCTGGGCCAGCGCGCGCGCCCTGGCACGCTGTGCGCGGTCCGCCGGCAGCAGCGGCGGCGCGCTCTGGCGCTCCTCCAGGTACTCGACTATGGCCATAGACTGCTGCAGCCTGAGCCCGTCGATCTCCAGCACCGGCACCAGGCCGAACGAGGCGATGTCGCGGTAGCTCTGCTGCAGGTGCCCGCCATTGGCCATCTGCCAGCAGACCGATTCGTAGGCGATGCCCTTGAGGCCCAGCGCTATGCGCACGCGGTAGGCCGCCGAGCTGCGCCAGTAGGTGTGCAGGCGAACACTCATTGCACGGCCCCGCTGAACTGCACCACCTGCTCGATGGCGCCGAACAGGCTGGCGCCGGCATCGTCGCGCATCTCGATGCGCACGCGGTCGCCGGCCTTGAGGAAGGGCGTGCGCATCTCGCCGAACTTGAGCTGCTCGCGCACCCGCGCCTCGACCAGGCAGCACACGCCGGCCTCGTCGCTGGCGTTGGAGATGGTGCCGCTGCCCAGCACGGTACCGGCGATGAGCCGGCGCGTGCGCGCCGCGTGGGCGATGAGCTGGCCGAAGTGGAAGTTCATCTCCTCGCCGGCCTGCGGCTGGCCGAGCTTTTGCTCATTGAGCCAGACCTCCATGCGGCGGTGCAGCTTGCCCCCGCGCCAGTGCCCACCCAGCTCGTCGGGCGTGACGAACACCGGCGACAGCGCCGAGGCCGGCTTGGACTGCATGAAGCCAAAGCCCTTGGCCAGCTCGGGCACCACCAGGTTGCGCAGGGTCACGTCGTTGATCAGGCCCAGCAGGCGCACATGGCCCAGCGCGTCGTCGGCGCTCACGCCCAGCGGCACGTCGCCGGTGATGACCACGACCTCCGCTTCCAGGTCCACGCCCAGCGCCTCGCTGGCGGCGGTGATGGGGTCGCGCGGTCCCATGAAGTCATCGGAGCCGCCCTGGTACATCACCGGGTCGCTCCTGAACGACGGCGGCATCTCGCCGCCGCGCGCGCGGCGTGTCAGGTCCACGTGGTTGAGGTACGAGGAGGCATCGAGCCACTGGTAGGCGCGCGGCAGCGGCGCGGCGCAGCGCGCCGGATCGAAAGGCTCGGACATGCCCTGGCCCGCATTGAGTTCGGCATAGACCGCCTCCAGCGCGTGGGCCATGGAATCCCAGCGGTCCAGCGCCTGCTGCAGCGTGGCGGCAACGGCAGGCACGGCGCGCATGCGTGCGAGATCGCGGCTGACGACGACCAGCTGGCCGTCGCGATGGTCGTTTTTCAGGGTGGCAAGTTTCATGGGATGACCTTTCTGTCAGTCGTTGAGGGCGGCCCACATCTCGCGGTCGCGCTCGGCGGTCCACACGCGCGGCACGGCGATGCCGCTGGCCTCGTCGTAGGCGCGCGAGACATCGAAGGGAATGCAGTGCTCGTAGATGAAGACCTGGCCGAAGTCCGGGTCCATCGCCTTGCGGGTGTCGGCATACACCTCGCGCAGCGATTTGCCCTGGCTCACGCCCTGCTGGGCGCAGGCGTAGAGCGTGCTGACCCAGCGGCGCGTGTAGGCGATGCCGGCTTGGCTTTCCTGCGGCGTCTTCAGCGCCGGGCCGCGGCCCGGCACCAGCTGCTGTGGCTTCAGCGCGGCCAGCGCATCGAGCGTGGCGGGCCATTGCGCCAGGTGCGCGTCGCCGGTGTAGACGCCGGCATTGAACTCCACCAGATCGCCCGAGAAGCAGATGCCCTGCGAGGGAATCCAGACTATGGAGTCGCCCTTGGTGTGGCCCGCGCCCAGGTGCATCAGCCGCACCTCCAGCTTGCCCAGGTACAGCGTCAGCTCGCGCTCGAACACCACGGTGGGCCAGGTCAGGCCGGGAATGCCGTCTGCCCCCTGGAACAGGCGCGGAAAACGGCCGATCTCCGAATCCATATCGGCCTGGCCGCGCTCCACGATCAGCTCGTGCGTGCCGCGGCTGGCGAACACGTTGACTCCGCCCTCGGCCGCATAGGCCGAAGCGCCCAGCACGCGCACCGCGTGGTAGTGGGTGAGCACGACATGGCGGATCGGCTTGTCGGTGACGCTGCGTATGGCCTGGATCAGGCCCTGCGCCATGGCCGGCGTGGCGGTGGTGTCGATCACCATCACGCTGTCGTCGCCGATGATGACGCCGGAGTTCGGGTCGCCCTCGGCGGTATAGGCATAGGCGTTGTCGGACAGACGTTCGAAGGAGATCTTCTTCTCGGCGAGGTCGGCGTGGGAAGCGAAGGTTTTGCTCATGGTCGGTTCATCGTGGGGTGGAGGGAAAGGGCTCGGTGGCGGTCTGCCTGCCGGTCTGGCTGGGGCGCAGGCCCTGGGCCTGGATCGCGGGTGTCATGGAAGGCTCCTTGGGAGAAGTCAGGGAATGGCGAGCACCGGCGGCTGCGCCTCGGCGTGCACCACCTCGGCGATGGCGGCCTGCACTGCGGCCGTGTCGCCCAGGCGCTCGGCCAGCAGCAGCACCAGCCGGGCCAGGCGGGCGCAACGGATATCGGGGGCGGCCGCCGTATCGGGCAGTTCGGTCAGCGCGAGCAGGTGCTCGAGCAGGTCGTCTAGCTGTTGTTGGGTAGCGGACATGGTTCAGGCCTCTGCGCTGTATTCGGGTTGGGGTTGCGCCACGGCCTGCTGCAGCCAGTGGACAATCTGGTGCGCCTGATGCGCGGGCAGCACTGCCATCACATGGTGGTCGGGGCGCACCAGGCAAATGGAGCCATCGAGAGCATCGGTCTTGAGCTGCCGCGCGAGTGCGGCGCGGCCCGCGGCGTCGCAGTGGCTGCCCACGGCTGCCCACTGCAGCAGCGGGTGCGCGGGTGCATTGGCGGGCAGTCCGTCGCCCAGCACCAGCGCGGTAAACCAGGGGCCGAGCAGGCCGTGCAGCGTGAGTGGAGCCCGCGCGCCCTCGCGCCTGAGCACCACATTGGGCAGTGCGGCGCCGGCCAGCGCATGGCCAGGGCATGCCAGTGCCGAGCCCGGGTAGACCGCCGGCATGCAAAGGCGGCCGGTATTGATCATGCGCGCCGCCCAGTCATGCGACGGCGCCAGCGCGATGATGGCGTCGCGCCACAGCCGGGCCGAGTCCTGGCCCGCAGGGTAGACGAAGCGCGAGGCACGGCGCGCCTGGCGGATGTTCTCCAGCGCCGCGTGCTTGCGTTCGCTGCCATAGCTGTCCAGCAGCGTCTCGCCGGCCTGGCCTTGCAGGTGCAGCGCCAGCTTCCAGCCCAGGTTGTCGGCATCCTGGATGCCGCCATTGCCGCCCCGCGCGCCAAAGGGGGCAACTAGGTGGGCCGCGTCGCCGATGAACAGCACCGGACCGTGGCGCAGCTGCGGCAGGCATTCGTGCCGGTAGGCCCAGGCACCCGACCAGGCGATATCGAACCCCACCTCATCGCCGACCAGCCGGGCCACGCGTGCGCGCATCGCGGCCTCGGTGCAGGCCATGGCCGGGTCTTCGTCGGGGGCCAGCTGAAAGTCCAGCCGCCAGGTGTCGTCGGCCATCTTGTGGCGCCACACCGCGCGCCCGCCGTTGGCGCCCGCGTCGAGCCAGGTCCAGCGCTCCTCGGGCCATTCCTGGTTGCGCAGAATGATGTCGATGATGATCCAGCGGTCTTCGGTACGGTCGTAAACCTCGGGCTTGAGGCCAAGCGCTGCACGCACGCCGCTGGCCGCGCCGTCGGCCGCGACCAGCCATTGCGCGCGGGTGCGGTAGCTGCCCTCGGGCGTTTCCACCTCCAGCTCGACGCCCTCTTCAACGATGCGCACGGTGCTCACCTTGTTGAGCCAGCGCAGCTCGGCCAGCGGCTCGCGCTGCAGCGCCTCGACCAGGAACTGCTCCACGTAGTACTGCTGCAGATTGGCAAAGCCGTTGTGGCGCACGTCGGGCTGATCCTGCAGGGTGAAGGAGGTGACCGGCTTGTCGCAGCACAGCACGCGCCCCACATTCCAGCGCACGCCCTTGGCGACGATGCGCTCGGCCACGCCCAGGCGGTCGAAGATGTCGAGCGTGCGCTGGGCCCAGACCATGCCGCGCGATGCCAGACCGCGCACGCCTACGGTGTTGTCGTCGTCTAGCAGCAGCACGCGCACGCCGCGCCGCACCAGATCGAGAGCGGCGGTCAGGCCGCTCAGGCCTGCGCCAACAATGATGACGGGATGCGCCCGGGACAAGGGCCGGTCCAGTTCGGCAGGCCGGTGAAAGGAGTAGGTAGGCAAGGTGAACATGTGGTCGAAGTCCTGCGTAAGGCTTGACAACCACTGTAGGTAGCGCCTGGGTTGGTGTCTGTCCTTATTGATGAGGACATGGCCGCTGACCACAATGGCCCACGCAGGAAAACCCCATGCAACCAGTACCCGACCCGATCACGTCCTCCACAGCGGCGCCATCCTGGATGCCGCAGCTGGTGCTGGACATGGGCCGGCCCGCCTTTCACGCCAGCTTGCTGCAAGGCCTGCACGACAGCGTGGGGACGGCCCACATCAGCCAGCTGCGCTACGAGCGCGATGGCCGCATCGGCGACGCCCGCTGCGCCAGCCTGGTGGACCAGTCCATGATCGAACGGACCACGGACACCTATGTCAACCGCCTGCATCAGCGCGATCCCAACTATGCGCTGGTGCGCGCCTCCGGCCGGCAGCCGGCACCCGGTGTACAGCTGATCACGGTGCCGCGCGAGGACATCCACGATGCCGAATACCGCCGCCTGCTGTTCGACCGGCCGGGCTTTGCCTGCAAGGTCTCGCTGATCAGCACCCAGGATGACGCCACCTGCTACATCAACCTCTATTTCTCGCGTCCGGTGTCGACCCAGGTCACCGCCCTGCTGCTGCACAACGCGCCCATGCTGGTGGCGCTGGCGCAGCGCCACGGTGAACTGGCCAGCCAGGAGGCTGCCGCCGAGCTGCCTGCCGAGTTCCTGGCCCTGTCCACGCGCGAGCGCGAGGTGGCCGAGCTGCTGTGGCAAGGCCTCAGCGCCAAGGAGGTGGCGCGCGCGCTTGGCCTGTCGCCCACCACCGTGCTGACCTACAAGACCCGTCTTTTCGAGAAGGTGCGGGTGGCCACCTTGAAAGAGTTCCTCCTCAAGGCGCCGGCCCGCCAGTCACTGCCCGCCTCGGCGGGAACGGCTGCAGGCGCATTCCGTGCACGCTGACCGGGCCGCACGCCTTGCCAGCCTTCTCGAGACCTTTCACTGCGGGCCAAGACCTCAGACGCCCGTGCGCCTGATGAGCCAGCCCCGGTCTCGACGGCCCGCATCATGTTTCAAGAAGCAAACGGCCCAGATCCCTCTCCGGACAAGCGTCGGCAGCTAGCAAAAACAAAGCCCGGCATAGCCGGGCTGTGTATGGATGCGTCGGTTCGGTGCCGGCTTATTGCTTGCCCGTGGAGCCGTAGCCGCCCTCGCCGCGCTCGCTGGCGTCGGCAAACTCGTCCACCAGATTGAAGCTGGCCTGGGCCACGGGCACGATGACCAGCTGCGCCAGACGGTCCATGGGCTGCAGCGTGAAGGCCGTCGACGAACGGTTCCAGGCGCTGACCATGAGCTGGCCCTGGTAGTCGGAGTCGATCAGGCCCACCAGATTGCCCAGCACGATGCCGTGCTTGTGGCCCATGCCGGAGCGCGGCAGGATCAGCGCCGCGTAACCGGGATCCTTGAGGTGCATGGCCATGCCGGTGGGAATCAGCTGCCACTGGCCGGGCTCCAGCGTCACGGGCGCCTCGATGCAGGCCCGCAGGTCCAG
>JAFAIY010000147.1 GCA_019236485.1 Comamonas sp.
GATCGGCTGGCCGGCCAGCGCCTGCTGGAAGGCGCCGGCCGAGCCACTGAAGCTGCCGCGGATCGACACGGGCACGCCCAGCTCCGCCATGGCATTGCGGATCGCATCGTTGGCCTGGGACAGCGACACGCCGGGCGCGAGGTTGTAGCTCACCGTGCTGGCCGGCGTGCCGCTCTGGTGGTTGACGGACAGCGGGGTGCTGGAGACCGTGATCTTGGCAAACGCCGTCAGCGGCACCCGCTGGCCCGAGCTGTTGACCAGGAAGAAGCCGCGCAGCGTCTCCGGGCTCTGCAGATACTGGGGCGCGGCCTCCATCACCACGCGGTACTGGTTGAGCGGGTTGTAGATCACGCCCACCTGGCGCTGGCCGAAGGCGTCGTTCAAGGTGTTATCGATCTGCGCGACCGTGAGACCCAGGCGCGTGGCCTGGTCGCGGTCTATGACCAGCTTGGTCTGTATGCCGTTGTCCTGCACGTCGCTGTTCACATCGGTCAGCTCGGGCAGCGTGGACAGCACCTGGCGTATGCGCGGCTCCCACAGCCGCAGCTCCGCCGTGTCGTCGGCCTGCAGCGTGTACTGGTAGGAGGCCATGCTCTGGCGCCCGCCTATGCGCACATCGGTCTGCGTCATCATGAACAAACGCGCGCCGGGCTCGTTCTTGAGCTTTTCGCGCAGGCGGTTGATGACCTCGTCGCTAGAGACCTTGCGCTCGGCCAGGGGCTTGAGCGACATGAACATATTGGCCGCATTGGCCTGGCCGCCGCCCGTGAAGCCGGTCACGTATTCCACGGCCGGGTCTTCCTGGACCACGGCCAGAAAGCGCTTGATGCGCCGCTCCATGGCCTGGAAGGAGGTGGACTGGTCGGCGCGGATGAAGCCCATGACGCGGCCCGTGTCCTCGCTGGGCATAAAGCCTTTTTCTATGGTCGCATACAGATAGACGTTCAGCCCTATCACCGCGACCAGGGTGGCCATGACCACGGGCTGATGGCGCAGGCCCCAGGCCAGCGTGCGGCGATAGAAGGCCCTGACCTTCAGCTCGAAGCGGCCTATGGCGTCGGACACGCGCTGCCAGAAAGCATCCCAGCGGCGCTTGGAGGGGCTGCCCGCACGCGCCTGGCGCCGGCGTGCCTCCTGCTCGGGCGTGCGCAGCAAGGCCGCGCACATCATGGGCGTGGTGGTCAGCGAGATCAGCATGGACACCAGGATGGCCGCCGACATGACCACCGCGAATTCGCGGAAGAAGCGGCCGACTATGCCCGCCATGAACAGAATGGGCACGAACACCGCGATCAACGACAGGCTCATGGAGACCACGGTGAAGCCGATCTCGCGTGCGCCCAGCAGCGCGGACTGCATGGCGGACTTGCCGCGCTCCATGTGACGCATCACGTTCTCGAGCACCACGATGGCATCGTCCACCACAAAGCCCGTGGCCACGGTCAGGGCCATCAGCGACAGATTGTCCAGCGTATAGCCGCACAGATACATGATGCCGAAAGTGCCCAGCAGCGAGGCCGGCACGGCCACGGCCGGAATCAGCGTGGCGCGCGCGCGGCGCAGAAACAGGAACACCACCATGATGACCAGCGCCACGGAGATCAGCAGCGAGCGCTGCACCTCCTTTACCGAGGCGCGCAGCGTCGGCGTGCGGTCCGAGATCACCGTCATGTCTATGGCCGAGGGAATCGAGGCCTTGAGCTGCGGCAGCAGCGCCCGTACCTTGTCCACCGCCTGCAGGATGTTGGCGTCCGGCTGCTTGAAGACCTGCAGCAGCACCGCGGGCTTGCCGTTCATCACGCCATAGTTGCGCACGTCCTGCACCGAGTCCGTGACATCGGCCACATCGCGCAGGCGCACGGCGCTGCCGTTGGCCCAGCTCAGCACCAGCGGCGCATATTCGGCCGCGGTGCGCGCCTGGTCGTTGGTCGCCACCTGCCAGTAATGGTCTTCGCGCTCCACCGCGCCCAGCGGGCGGTTAGCATTGGTGGCGCTGATGGCCGTGCGCACCTGCTCCAGCGAAATGCCGTTGGAGGCCAGGCGCACCGGGTCCAGCTCCACGCGCACCGCAGGCAGGGCCCCGCCGTTGATGGTGGCCTGGCCCACGCCGTCGACCTGGGACAGCTTTTGCGCCAGCACCGTGGAGGCCGCGTCATACATCTGGCCGCGCGTGAGGCTGTCCGAGGTCAGCGCCACGATCATGATGGGCGCGTCCGCGGGGTTGACCTTGCGGTAGGTCGGGTTGCTGGGCATGCCCGAAGGCAGCAGCGTGCGCGCGGCATTGATGGCCGCCTGCACGTCGTGGGCCGCGCTGTCGACGGTGCGCGACAGATCGAACTGCAGCGTAATGCGCGTGCTGCCCAGGCTGGAGCTGGAGGTCATCTCGTTGACGCCCGCGATGGAGCCCAGCGCCCGCTCCAGCGGCGTGGCCACCGTGGCGGCCATGGTGTCCGGCTCGGCGCCGGGCAGGCTGGCCGACACGGAGATCGTCGGGTAGTCGACCTGCGGCAGCGGCGCCACCGGCAGCAGGAAATAGGCCACGCCGCCCGCCAGGGCCATGCCGATGGTCAGCAGCATGGTGGCAATGGGGCGGAAGATGAAGGGCGTGGAGATGCTCATGGCTGGGCCTCACCAGGCCGGGCCTCGCCCTCTGCTTCTGCCTCGGCTTCGGACCTGGGCATGCGCTTGACCGCCGACAGGCCGTGTTTGAGGCGCCAGCGCTCGGCCCAGCCCTCGAAGGTCAGATAGATCACCGGCGTGGTGAACAGCGTCAGCAGCTGGCTCACCAGCAGGCCGCCGACCAGGGTCACGCCCAGGGGGTGGCGCAGCTCGCTGCCCACGCCCGTGCCTATCATCAGCGGCAGCGCGCCCAGCAGCGCGGCCAGCGTGGTCATGAGAATCGGACGGAAGCGCAGCAGACAGGCCTGGTGTATGGCCTCACGCGCATTCATGCCTTCATCGCGCTGGGCCTCCAGCGCAAAGTCGATCATCATGATGGCGTTCTTCTTGACGATGCCTATCAAGAGCACGATGCCGATGATGGCGATGATGTCCAGGTCCAGCCCGGCCATCAGCAGCGCCAGCAGCGCCCCGACGCCCGCGGACGGCAGGGTCGAGAGAATCGTGATCGGGTGGATGGTGCTCTCGTAGAGCACGCCCAGCACGATGTACATGGTGATCACGGCCGCCAGCACCAGCAGCAAGGTGTTGGACAGCGAGGCCTGGAAGGCCAGGGCCGCACCCTGGAACTGTGCATCCACCGACAGCGGGATCTGGCCCTCGTCGCGCATGCTCTGTATCACCTGCTGGGCGGCCTGCACCGCATGCCCCAGCGAGACGCCGGGCGCGGTGTTGAAGGAGATCGTGGCCGCGGGCAGCTGGTCCACATGGTTCACGGCCAGGGCCATGGGGCGCTCGCTGATCGTGGCGATCGAGGTCAGCGGCACGGGCGCGCCGCTGGTCGAGGCCGCGTAAATGCTTTGCAGCGCCTCGGGGCCGATCTTGAACTGCGGCGCCACCTCGAGCACCACGCGGTACTGGTTGGACTGCGTGAAGATGGTGGAGATCAGGCGCTGGCCGAAGGCGTTGTACAGCGCCGAGTCCACGGCCGCCACGGTCACGCCCAGACGGCTGGCCTGTGCGCGGTCGATCTGCACATAGGCCTGGCGGCCCTGGTTCTGCAGATCGCTGCTCACGTCCAGCAGCTGCGGCAGCTGCTGCAGCCGCGCCACCAGCGCCTTGGTGCTGGCGTTCAGCTGCGTCATATCGGGCGAGGACATCAGCAGCTGGTACTGCGTGCGCGCCTGGCGGTCTTCGATGGTCAGATCCTGCACGGGCTGGGCATACAGGCGTATGCCCGCCACCTTCTGCGCATCGTCGGCCAGCCGGTGGAGCACCACGCTCAGCGCATCGCGCTGGCCATGGGGCTTGAGGTCGATCTGGATCCGCCCGGTGTTGAGCGTGGTGTTGGTGCCGTCGACGCCGATGAAGGAGGAGATGCTCTGCACGGCCGGATCCTTGAGCAGCTGCTCGGCCAGCGCCTGCTGACGCTCGGCCATGGCCGCGAAGGAAATCGCCTGGTCAGCCTCGGTGGTGGCCGCGATCGTGCCCGTGTCCTGTTCGGGGAAGAAGCCCTTGGGCACGGCGAAATACAGCAGCACGGTGACAGCCAGCGTGGCCAGGAACACCAGCCAGGTCAGCTTGCTGTGATCCAGCACCCAGGTCAGCAGGCGCCCGTAGCCGGCGATCACCCGATCGAAGAAACGGCCCATCACGCCGGAGAAGCGATGGGACTCGCGCTCGGCCTCCTCGCCCTCGGGCCGCTGGTGCAGCAGGCGTGCGCAAAGCATGGGCGTGAGCGTCAGCGAGACCACGGCCGAGATCAGGATGGCCACGGCCATGGTGATGGCGAACTCGTGGAACAGCCGCCCCACCACATCGCCCATGAACAGCAGCGGGATCAGCACCGCCACCAGCGAAATGGTCAGCGAAATGATGGTGAAGCCGATCTGCTTGGCGCCCTTGAGCGCGGCCTGCAGCGGCGGCTCGCCTTTTTCCACGAAGCGCGCGATGTTCTCGATCATTACGATGGCATCGTCAACCACGAAGCCCGTGGAGATGGTCAGGGCCATCAGCGTGAGGTTGTTGATGGAAAAGCCCGCCAGATACATGACGCCGAAGGTGCCGATCAGCGACAGCGGCACGGCCACGCTGGGGATCAGCGTGGCCGAGGCGCTGCGCAGGAACAGGAAGATCACCATCACCACCAGCGCGATGGACAGGGCCAGCTCGAACTGCATGTCCTTCACGGACTCGCGGATGGTGACCGTGCGGTCGGTCAGCACCTGCACGTCCACGGACGCGGGCAGGGTTTCCTT
>JAFAIY010000180.1 GCA_019236485.1 Comamonas sp.
TGGCCTCGTCGTGCAGCAGCACCAGGGCCTGCTGGTTCAGAAAGCCATCGAGCCAGGCCGCCACATCCATGGGCGCCACGCCCAGCGACAGATTGCGGCCGAACTGGGTCACGACTTCGGCGCTTTCCAGCAGCTGCTCGTCCAGCAACAGGCGGCAGGCCATGCCGCGCAGCAGGGCCGCCGCGGCGTCGCCCATGGCCATGCTCCTGAGAGCGGCGCGCCAGGTATGGCGCGATTCCTCGGCTTGCGCGGAGAGTTTGCCCGAGCCGCGCAGGCGCAGCGCATCATGGGCGGCCAGCACCTGGGTCCGCATGGCGGCAGCGGCCTCCTCGTCCATGGCCATGCAGGCCACGGGCAGGCCGATGGCGGCACGCAGCACCAGGGAATCGATCACCGCGGCCAGCAACGCCGTATCGGTCTGGCGCACACTGCCGTAGCGGTACACATTGGCCAGCGGCGGCAGGGCTTGCAACAGCTGGGCCACGTCGCCCGTGGTCGCGGCACGCTCGGCCAGCGTGGCGATCAGGGCCTCGACCAGCTGCGGCAGATCGGCCAGCAGCGCATCGTCGATCGCCTGGGCGATCTGGGGCAGCGGTGTCTCGGGCGTCAGGCTGGCGCGCAGCCTGGCCGTGGCGGCCTGGGCCACGGTGGCGCCGTGCACGCTGGCCTCGATGATGCGCACGGTCAGTTCGGGCTGCCACTGCAGCTGCCAGCTCTCGCGGAAAGTGCCGCGGTTGCGCTGCGCATCGCGCGCCAATTCGCCCCAGGCTATGCCCAGCAGGCGCAGGCGGTGCAGAAAGTGGCTGCGCGCCAGATCGATATCCTTGCGCAGGTCCAGCGCCAGCAGCTTGGTCGCCGCCTCGGGCTTGAGGCGCAGCGTCTTCTGCTGCTGTTCGATATCGCGCTGCAGCGGCACCTGGGGCACATCGGCAGGTACGCAGCCGAGCACGTCGCCGACCGTCAGGCCGTCCTCGATCAGGCGCAGCGCTGCCGTCTCGCCCATGCAGATGACGGTGCTGATGGCCTCGTTAAGCTCCTCCAGCCCCGGCGAGGGCTGGCCGCGCAAGGCGGCCAGGCTTTCGGCCAGGCGCGTGGCCTCGATGATGTGGGCGCTGGAGCAGTCCAGATCCTTGTCGCGCAGCAGATGCGCCACACGCGTCAGCCAGCCGGCCGTGCGCAGGGTGCTGGCGGAAACCGTGGCCGCCGGGGCTTGCGCCTTGCCGGGCGCCGAACATTGCCACAGGTGTGCATACCAGCCCGGCGAAGTAACCCCCGCGCCATAGCCGCTGCTGCTGGCCAGGTTGCGATAGGTCCAGGGCGCCCAGGTGGCCTGCACCTTGGCCTTGGGCAGGCCCTTGAGCAAGGCGCTGTCGGCCTTGGCCGTCACGCTCTCCTGGAGCGCCGGCACATGCCAGGCGCCGCAGACCACGGCAATGCGCTGGTGGCCGGCCCTGACCGCTTCGCGCAGGCACTGGCGCATCCAGGCCTCGCGCAATGCTTCGCGCCGTGCGTAGTGCGCACCGCGCCAGTGTTCCCCATGCTCGGCAACCTCTTGGCTGATCTCGCTGCGCACGGCGGTCATGGCCTCGGCAATGCTCTCGAACAGTGCCTCGCTGTCGCCGCGCTCTTCCACCAGGCGGTTCCACCAGCTTTCGCCGTCCTCGAAGCCCGCCGCATGGGCCAGCCAGTCCAGCGGATCGCCGGGCAGATGGCGGACGGCGATGTTCGCCTCGTCATCGAGCTCCACATCGGCGCGGTCCTCGGCAGCGGGCAGTGCTTCCACGGCCTCTGCATCTTCGCCGCCATCGGCTGCATCGTCACGGCCATCGGCTTCGGCCTGAGCCTTGCCAAGCTGCGCTCGCCGCTCGGCCTCCAGCGCCATGGCATGGGTCTGGGGCAGATCGAAAAAGCGTACCGGCACCTGGTTGCGTCCGGCCCAGTGCAAGGCCTGCCATTCGGGTGAAAACTCGGCAAACGGATAGAAGGCCGCGTGGCTGGGCTCGTCCTGCCGGTAGACCAGCATGGCCACGGGCGGGCGCAGCTCGGGGCTTTGCAGCATGGGCAGCAGGGCCTCGCCCTCGGGCGGGCCCTCGACCAGAATGCAGTCGGGCTGCAGGCGCTCCAGCGCCGCCAGCAGGCTGCGCGCGCAGCCCGGGCCGTGATGGCGTATGCCAAAGAAATGAATCGAATCAGCGGAAGTGGCCATGGGCTCTATATCGGAAAGTCTGGGTAAGCGACTGACTTCCAAGCGGTTGGCACAGCCCGGCGAATCGCAGATTCGCGGTTGAGACTAGGCGCGTCACCAATGACAGCAGCTACGGCGAGGGGATGCGCGCAAAGACGTCTCAAAGGCTGTGGCAGCCGCTGGCCAAATTACAGCTGTTCGCGGCAGGCGCGGTACAGATCCTTCCAGTCGCTGCGCTCCTTGACCACGGTTTCCAGGTATTCCTTCCACACCACCGTGTCCTGCACCGGGTCCTTGATGACGGCACCCAGCAGACCCGAGGCCACATCGCCGGCGCGCAGCACGCCGTCGCCGAAGTGGCCGGCCAAGGCCATGCCGCTGTTGATGACCGAGATGGCCTCGGCCGTGGACAGCGTGGAGCTCGGCGACTTGAGGCGCACGGTCTTGCCATCCTCGGTCTGGCCATGGCGCAGCTCGCGAAAGATCTGCACCACGCGGCGCACTTCCTGCAGCGCGGGCGGTTCGGCCGGCAGCTGCAGCGCGCGGCCCTGCTCGGCCACGCGCTTGGAGACGATCTGCACCTCCTCGTCCTGCGAGGCCGGCACGGGCAGAACCACGGTGTTGAAGCGGCGCTTCAAGGCACTGG
This sequence comes from Comamonas sp., assembly GCA_019236485.1. Taxonomy (GTDB): domain Bacteria; phylum Pseudomonadota; class Gammaproteobacteria; order Burkholderiales; family Burkholderiaceae_C; genus Comamonas. The sequence goes on from JAFAIY010000180.1 coordinate 2,832, forward strand.
ACAGCTCGTTCACGCCCTTGTCGCGGTTGTTGGCCGTGGCGATGACCGAGAAGCCCGGTACGGCCTGGAATTCGGACCCCAGCTCGGGCACGGGCAAGGTCTTTTCGGACAGCACGGTGATCAGGGTGTCCTGAACATCGGCGGGAATGCGCGTGAGTTCCTCGATGCGCGCGATCTTGCCCAGGCGCATGGCGTTGACCAGCGGGCTGGGGATCAGCGCCTTGTCGGAAGGGCCATGGGCCAGCAGCTGGGCGTAGTTCCAGCCATAGCGCAGCTGTTCCTCGCTGGTACCGGCCGTGCCCTGGATGAGCATGGTGGAGTCGCCGCTCACGGCCGCCGACAGGTGCTCGGACACCCAGGACTTGGCCGTGCCCGGCACACCGTACAACAGCAAGGCGCGATCGGTGGCCAGCGTGGAGACCGCAATCTCCATCAGGCGCGGATTGCCTATGTATTTGGCGCTGACTTCAAAACCGTTGCTGAGCTTGCCGCCCATCAGATACTGCAGCACGGCCCAGGGCGAGAGCTTCCAGTTGGGCGGACGCGGACGATCGTCCACCTTCTGCAGGGCATCGAGTTCTTCGGCAAATTGCTGTTCTGCGTGCTGACGTAGTACTTGGCTCATGGTGTGCTTCGGGATTGAATTCGGAAAACAAATACGACTTACGCAAATCAGGCTCAGGCAAGACGTTTGCCCTATGGGCATGCTTCTTGTGCATCCTTGTTTGCGTAAGTCCTGACAAAGAGGGTTAGGCGCTCAGCGCGGCATGCAGGGCCACGCGCAGATCGACACAGCGGTTGAGCTGCGCCAGCACGCGCTCGTCGTCCCAGGGACGCAGGCGCGCGCGTTCCAGCCTGGCCTGCTGCTCGGGTGTGAGCGCAATGCCGCCGGCAGTTGTGGAATCGAGATCGGCTTCGGTGGCAGAGCCGGCGACCGGCTTGCGCCATAGCTGAGCAAAGCGCGGCAGTACCGCGGCATGCAGCCGGCGTGCACAGGCCAGCAAGGCCTGGTCGGCCTGCCAGCTATGCCAGCTGCCGGTGACCTGCTTGCCGCCCAGAGCCTTGTCCAGCTCATCCATCAGCCGCTCGGACATGGGCAGCGAAAACTCGCCGACTGCGGGCATACCGCTTTCGATGGCATTGACGCGCTCGATCAGCGTGCCCTTGGCCTGCTCCAGCCGGGCCAGCCAGAGCGCCTCGCGCTGCTCCTGGCTGAGCTGGTTGAGCAGCGCGGGCAGCAGCGACTCGGCCCTTGCATCGCGGTCCATGGTCTGCAGCAGCGCAATCCAGCGCACGTCGTGCTGATCGCGCAAGGCGGCCAGCCAGCCCTGGCGCAGCGCCGTCTTCCAGTCGCTGCGGCGGCTCCATTCCCAGAGCTGCTCGGGTGTCATGCCCAGGGTGTCAATCCAGAAATCGACGGGCGCCTGCTCCACCATCTGCTGCAACCACCAGGCTTTCACGCCCTTGACATAGGCCGGCGGCTGCAGCGCGATGCCGTCGCGCTCCCAATCCTTGCAGCCCTCCTCGGGCGGCTCGATCTGCCATTCGCCCTTGGCGTTGCGGCTCAGCATGGCTTGCAGCCAGCCGGTGATGCGCTGGCTGTGGCCGCTTTGCGGCAGGCGCGACAGCAGGCGGGCCGCGTTTTCGCGCACCTCCTTGCTGCGGTCGCCCAGCAGCTTTTCCAGCAGCGGTTCGTCCTCCAAGGACAGACCTGTCCCCAGCGCCATGACCATGGGTGCGCGCTCCTTGGCGCTCAGCTCCTTCAGGCTGGCCTCCAGCCTTGCGCGGGCCCGGGCCGGACCGGTCTGGCGCTCGCCGTGCAGCAGGGCAAGGCGCTGATCGATGGAGCCCTCCTGCCAGATCTGCTCGGGGTCGGCTATTTCCTGCACGCCGCCGGCATAGCTCCATTGCGGATTGAGCGCCGCCAGCCAGCGCCCGCGCTCGCCCAGCACGGGGGTCAGCCAATGGCGCAGCGCCACGGACTGACGCCCCTGCTCCAGCGCCTCCACCAGCAAGCCATGGGGCAGGCGCTGTCCGACTCCATCCAGGGCCGCGAACATGGGGGCCTGCAGATTCTGCGGCCCCTCCCTCAGCACCTCGCGCATCAGCTCCTGCAAGCGCGCGCCGTCCGGTGCCGGGCGTGTCTCTGCCGGCACCGGCGCCAAGGTCTGGCCCCGCCCCTGGCCCGGAACCCAGCCCGCGCGCTCCAGCACGGCCGCCACGGCACTCGCGCGCAGCAGCTGCTGAGCCGCAGAATGCCCTACGCCAGGTTGCCGTGCGTCCAAGCTTCCCGAGGCCGCCAGCGCCGTCTGCAGCGCCTGCTGGCCGGCCGGCGCTGCGCCGTCCGCACCCAGCATAAAGATTTGCGGCACAGGCAGGCGATCCACGCCCACCATGGCCGATTGCTGCAATGCAGCCCAGATTTGTGCGCTGCTCATATGTTTTCGCTCCGGTGATGCCAGATGCATTGCGACACGCCCGCGGCATCGGTCTGCCAGGCGCTGAGAAGACGCCAGCACCCGACATGACCCCGGCCCGGCTCCCACTCGCCAAAACCCAGCATGGGTGTGCCGCCCGTCAGCGCCAGCAGGTGCCAGGCCTCGTCGTCGGCCACCACCACAGGCACCTGGCTGGGCAAGCCGCCCTGCTGTTCGGGCCAGATAGCCCACCACTGCCCATCGGCGAACTGCAGTTGCACCTGCGCGCACCACAGAGGCTGCGCGGCCTGCAGCGGATTGGCTGCCACGCGGCCGGCCAGGTCGGCCAAAGCAGCGGCTGCCACCGTGGTATTCAGGGGCGCGGCCTGCTCCACCAGCGCCTCGGCATTGCCGCCCGCCAGCAGAGCGCGCAGCGGTGAGTGGCCCGGATAGAAATGCAGGGCGCAGCGGTAGGAACGGCCCGATAGCCAGGCAGTTTCAAAGCCGCGCCCGCCCTGGGAGTAATCGAGCAGCAGCGCCGCTCTGCCGCTTTGCCGGCCCTGCAACCAGACCCGGCGCTCCATCAGCCGGCCTTCGCGCTCCATGCTGCGCAGGCCGACCACATGCCATTCGTCGGCCACTTGCTCGCCCAGGGCCAGCACCTCGGCCTTGTCCATGGGCCAGCCGAGGGCGGCCATCACATCGGCCTTGACGGGTGCAGACAGCGATTCGCGGCGCTGCACGGCATCGACCAGCAGCTGCCAATGACCCAGCTGCGCCAGCAGGTCGCGCGGCCAGGCGGGATGGCTGTCCACCAGCGCCCAGGCCTCCTTGATGCGCGCGGCCATGCCGCCGGCCTGCGCGTCCACCATGCGCGCGGCCATATTGTTCCACTGGGCACGGGCCTGGTTGTCGCCTGCCAGATTGGCCAGACCGCTGCGCACCATGTCCTGCATCCACAGCGACAGCTCCTGCATGCCCGCGGCCACTTTGTCCCAGCGTTTGTCTTCACGCCTGGCCTGCTGCCTGGCCGCGGCTTCGGGGTCCGCAGGCGCTGCCACAGCAGCCGCGGCCTTGGCCTCTTTCTTCTCGGCCTTGTCCTGCCGGCCCGCCAGCCAGTTGTTCACCCACTCGGGCGGCTCGCCGCCTTCCCCCACCTGTCCGCCCGCACGCAGCAGCATCAGCGCCAGTCCATGCTTGCAGGGGAATTTGCGGCTGGGGCACGAGCACTTGAAGGCCGGGCCACTGAGGTCCACCTGGGTCTGATAGGGCTTGCTGCCGCTGCCCTGGCACTCACCCCAGACCGCGGCTGCGTTGCTGCCCGTGCTGGGCCATTTGCTGATGGATTGCAGCCCCTTGGCCGCCTTGCTGGATGCGGCGTCCGGCGACAAGGCCAATACCTGCTCTTCAGTTGCTAACACACGCGACAAAGATATCCCCTGTTGACGACACTATCCATCGATCCGACCAAAACCGGCGGCCTGGAGCCGCCCAGCCACGACATTCAGCGAATGATATAAAAATAATAGCGTATTACACGCTGCATACGAGCGGGCCAGGAGAAAAACGCTGACCCGCTCGGGGCATACATGCTTTCATGCCTGTGCCGGCAGCTTAGCCGCGCACGGCCTTCAGAAAGCGGAAGCCTCCGCCCGCGGTCTGCAACCCGTCGCGCCGGCGCAGGAAATAACGGGTGTTGATCTGCGCCGCGTCCAGGTCCTCCTGCACGGACCAGCCCAGCGCCTGCAACTGCGCGTGCAGGGCCTCGGGTTCATAGTCGCTGAGCCAGGGCTCGCCCATGGCGGCAAATGCCTGGGCCGAGTGCTCGGCCATCATGCGTTCCAGCGGCGCCAGCAGATGGTTGCTGACGCGGTAGTCCAGCACCAGCACGCTGCCCGCCGACATGCTTGCGGCATCGCCCATCACTGCTTCCACGGCCGCGGGCGCAAGATAGGGCGTGACGCCCAGCCAGACGATGCAGGCGGGC
>JAFAIY010000242.1 GCA_019236485.1 Comamonas sp.
CCGACAAGGACCGCCTGCTGGCCATGACGCCGGCTTCCTATATCGGCAAGGCTGCCGAGCTGGCCAAGCGCGTTTAAGCAAAACTCCCCCTGAGGCGCTTTGCGCCTTCCCCCTCTCTCGCTTTGCTGCGCAATGCGGGAAGGGGACGACACCCTCGCTGCGGGGCGGCCCTTGCTCGGTGTCCCCCTAATTGCGCCGCGCCAGTTTCCAAGACCGTGCGCGGTGGTGACTTGATCTAGCAGCCCAACACACACCAACAACAAGTTTTTATGGCCATCAAGTCCACCATCTTCAAAGCCAATCTGTCGATTGCCGACATCGACCACAACTACTACGCCGACCACAATCTGACGCTGGCGCGCCACCCCAGCGAGACCGACGAGCGCATGATGGTGCGCCTCGTGGCCCTGGCGCTCAACGCCCACCAGTTGCAGGATCTGTGCAACGGCGACGGCACGCTGGGCTTTGGCGTGGGCCTGTCCGATCCCGACGATCCGGACGTGCACATCACCGACTTCACCGGCCAGAAGCGCCTGTGGATCGAGGTCGGCCAGCCCGACGAGAAGCCCATCACCAAAGCCTGCAACAAGTCCGACCATGTGCTGGTCTACCCCTTCCACCACGCCTCCCATGTCTGGTGGAAGGGCCTGGAAGGCAAGGTCAACCGCCAGGACAAGCTGGAAGTGCGCTACATAGACTCCGAAATCGCCCAGCAGCTGGGCAGCCTGGCCGAGCGCAGCATGCAGCTGCAGGCCACGATTCAGGAAGGTCAGCTGACCCTGTCCAGCAATCTGGGCACGGTGTTCGTCGAGCCCACGCGCTGGAAATAAGCGCCGGGGTCAGCTCGGGCGCTTTTTCTCCGCGGCCCGCTCGGCATAGCGGGTAAAGCGCCAGGAGTCCCCCTCGGCCGTGATGCGCCGCCACACGGCGCGCTTGTCGGCGGGCTCCATGGCCGTCCACAGCTGGACCTCGTCGAAGCTGCGCCCGCAGCCCTTGCATTTCTCGTCACCCTGGCTGGTGGAGCAGATGGCGATGCAGGGCGTGTCGGGCATGGTGTCGTACCAGACCAGCCAGGCCGCCATGGCATGGGACGGAAAGCCCGCGACGGCCACCTCGTCCTCGCGGCCGTAAATCATCAGCGCATAGACCTCGGCCAGTGCCCGAACCTCGGGTGCCAGCAGCACGCCATCGGGCGACGGAGCGCGGCCGCGCCAGTAGTTGATCGCGGCTTCGATGTCGGTGATGTGGATGGCAGTCATGAGAGAGCCGAATCATAAGCCGCCGGCCCAGGGTTTGCCCCCGCAGGGTTGCTTCATGATTGATAGCTCAAAACGCAGCAGCGAAGAGCCTCTCCATCGACTCCAAAGATATAAAACCTGTGAACTAGCCAGGTTTTGCGGCTTGTCATCCCCCGCATGCTGTGTTGAAATTCCCCACTTCGAAGGGGAGTAGCTCATCCGGCATATCTGTGCCGGCAGCGGATCGGTCGTCAATACGAAGCCCAGGCTTCCGGCCATTCGGATCGCAGTCACACTGCAATCGAGCAAGACCTTTGATGGACCCGATGACGGTCGATCAAGGTGCACTCCCCGAGCATGGTTTTCTTCCTCGCCCGGACAGTCGCTTCGGCTTACGTCACAACGGTCATTTGGTGCCGGCGGCCAGCGCCCCGGTGGCATTCGACAAAGAGGAAACAACAACCATGGACATGGACTTTCTGACCCACGCCCCATTCTGGATAGCGCTCGGGCAAATCATCATCATCGACATCCTGCTGGGCGGCGACAACGCGGTCGTGATCGCGCTGGCCTGCCGCAAGCTGCCACCCGCGCAGCGCACCAAGGGCATCATCTACGGCACGGCCGGCGCCATCGTGCTGCGCATCGTGCTGATCGCCTTTGCCATGACGCTGCTGGCCCTGCCCTTCCTGAAGCTCGTGGGCGCTCTGCTGCTGGTGTGGATCGGCATCAAGCTGATTGCGCCCGACGAGGACGGCCATGACAACATCCAGGGCAGCGACAAGCTGTTTGCCGCCATCAAGACCATCATCGTGGCCGACCTGGTGATGTCCGTGGACAACGTGATCGCGATCGCCGGCGCCGCGCAGAGCTCGGGCGAGCACCAGATGCTGCTGGTGGCCCTGGGCCTGCTGATCTCCATCCCCATCATCGTCTGGGGCTCTCAGCTGGTCATCAAGCTCATGGAGCGCTTCCCCATGATCATCGTGGCCGGCGGCATGCTGCTGGGCTGGATTGCCGGCGGCATGCTGGTGACCGATCCGCTGTTCGTCAACACCGAGCAGTGGCTGTGGATGCCCAAGCTGGGCAGCACCGACGAGCAGGGCCTGGCCGAGATCTCCCAGACCCTGTACTGGACCGCCCATATCGCCGGTGCTCTGCTGGTGCTGGCCCTGGGCAAGTTCATTGCCAGCCGCCGTCCCGCTCCCGCGGCCCAGCACTGATGACCAAAACCTGAGGTTCTTGCAGGGATGCCGCCGCGGTGGCCTCTCTGCAGGATTCACAATAAGGCCATCGACTCCCGGGGAGTCTGCACTCCCTCACTTTCGTTCTCACGAAGGAACCATCTTGAAGCCCATCATTGTTTACGTAGATGACGCCGCATACGCCCTGCCCATGCTCCAGACACTTGCGGGATCCAGCCAGGCGGCATCCTCCCACTGGTTGCTGGTGGCCTGCGCACCGCGCATGACCCATCGGGTGAGCAAGTGGGTCAGCCACCGGGCCCGCGAAAACTGGCGCGGCAAATGGGCCGACAAGCTGTTTGCGGCGCTGCTGCCCGTCATGGGCCAGGCCGCCAAGGTCACCCCCGTGCTGGCCAAGGGGCCGCTGACCGAGCTGGTGGCCGAGCTGCAACAGGAGCACGGCGCGGCGCAGATCATCGACGCCCGCCGCCCCAAGCAGGAAAGCACGCAGACCGCCGCCCAGACGGCGCCCATGGGCCGCCGCTGGAATCTGCCCGGCACCATGGCCGCTCTGGCCGCCATGCTGGGCTTTGTGCTGGACGACTCGCTCTCGATTTAAGAGCACCTGCCACACGTCGTATCAAGCCCTGCCCGGCAAAAACCGGGTAGGGCTTTTTTATGCGCGGCGGCCGTGAACCACAACCACGGCCTGCTGCTATGCTGAAGGCATGAAAATCCTCGTCAAATGGCTTCTCTGCGCTGCGGCCCTGCTCGGGGTCGCCTATGTCTACAGCGGTGTCCAGGTGCACAGCTTCGGCTCGGCCATGATTGCGGCGCTGGTCATAGGCCTGCTCAACACCGTCATCCGCCCCATTCTGGTGGTGCTGACGCTGCCCGTGACCATCATCACCGTGGGCCTGTTCCTGCTGGTGGTCAACGGCCTGATGTTCTGGATGGCCTCGGGCCTGCTGGGCGGCTTTCATGTCACCAGCTTCTGGGCCGCCATGCTGGGCGCGCTGATCTACTCGGTGCTGGGCCTATTTATTGATCGTCTTGTCGCGCAGCTGTTCCCGGAGTAACTCGTCCACGGCACGCAAACGCGTGTCGATGATGGAAGCCTCGAAGTAATCGGCCTTGGCCCCGGCCTTTCGGGCCAGGTCCTGGGCAGCCTTGAAGCGGTCCACCGCCGCCGCATAGTCGTAGTGTGCGACCTGGGCCTCGGCCTCGGCGCGCAGAGCGCGCATCTCCTGGCCCTGGCTGCGCCAGACACGCGCCAGCGTCTGCCAGGCCGTGCCGTCCGCCGGATGCTCGGTCACCCAGGTCTGCAAGGGACTGGCCATGGGAGCGGCCTGATTGAGCTTGAGCAGAATATCGGCCTTGAGCAGCAACTCGGGCCGGCGCGGCCCCACATGCTCCACCACGTTCACCGTGGCCAGACTGGGCCCGGCCTGACGCGGCTCGGCCTGAGCACCGCTGGCCGCAACCTTGGGCCCCGGTGGCGTGCCGGATTGCAGCGGCAAGGCCGCCAGTGCGGCCTGGGGATTGTCGGCCCGGTATTCGAGTTCCGCATTGAGCCACTGCGCTTGAATCCTGGCCTCGGCATTGCCGGTCGTCGCCGTCAGCAGACGCTGCGCCATCTCGCGCGCGGTCTTCCAGTCGCGCAGTTGCATGGCGCTCAGCGTGGCCGCATACAGCTGCCCCAGCTGCTCCGCCTGGGACAGGCTGGCAAAGCTGCCGGAGCGCGGCAGCACCGCCCATTGGCGCAGCACATCCACGCCGGAGTTGGAGATCACGCGGGCACGGGCCGCCATCATGACATGTTCCAGCGTGGGCGCCGGCGCCGCCGCGCGCTTGCCGGGCGGCATGCGCGAATCCATGTCCGCAATCCGCTGCGTGGTCAGCGGGTGGCTGCGCAGATAGGGCCAGCTACCGTTGTCATTCAAGCGGCTGGCCTGCTCCAGCTTGCCGAACATGCTCACAAAACCCTGAGGAGCGAAGCCGGCCGGCGCCATCAGGCTGTAGCCCATGCGGTCCGCCTCGCTCTCCATGGCGCGCGAGAAATTCAGCTGGTTCTGCATCATCGCCGCCGGCCCGCCCATCATGATGGCCATGGCCGCATCGGGGCTGCGCGTAGCCGCCAGAGCGCCCAGCAGCATGGAGGCCAGTATCAGCGGCGTCTGCTTGCCCTGCTGGGCCAGCATGCGTGCGATATGGCGCTGGGTGATATGGCTGGTTTCGTGGGCGATGACCGAAGCCAGCTCATCCCCGCTGCTGACCACGCCGATCAAGCCCAGATACACGCCCATATAGCCGCCAGGCAGCGCAAAGGCGTTGACCTGGCGGTCCTTGCCCAGCAGCAGCGTCCAGGCGAAGCGCTCTTCCAGCTCGGGCGAAAGCTCGCCGTTCTTGCGCGCTGCGTTCTGCAGATGCAGCCAGATGCCTTCCACATATTCCTGCAGCACAGGGTCGTCGAGGTAGTCCGGGTCGCGGTACAGCTCCTTGGCGATGGAGTCCCCGAGCCGCCGCTCCTCGCCCGTGGTCAGCGACGAAGCCCCATCTCCCAGCGTCGGCAGACCTGCGGCCTGCAACGGAGCCAAGGTCTGCACAGCTATCAAAACAGCAGCGGCAAGCGCTTTCAGAGCATTGGATTTACGCAAATTCGGCCTCAAGATTGACATGGCGCCCCTGAACAAGGCCGGCATTGCCCGGAAGCATGCCAGCCGCTCAACACCCCACTATGATGCCTTGATTGATTTGCGCTGCAACATCCAAGCCTGTTCAAGGCTTGCCGTCTGCGGCGCCCGAACCTGAAAACGCGAATTTGCGGGCATTGGCCACGCCAGGCCCGCAGGAAAGAGAAGCCATGTCCACCCTTACCCACTTCGACGCCCAAGGCCAGGCCCATATGGTGGACGTAGGCGCCAAGCCCGCTACCCACCGCGTGGCCGTGGCCGAAGGCCGCATCAGCATGAAGCCCGAGACCCTGGCCATCGTGCAAAGCGGCACGGCCAAAAAAGGCGATGTACTGGGCGTGGCCCGCATCGCCGCCATCATGGCCGCCAAAAAGACCAGCGACCTTATCCCCCTGTGCCACCCCCTGGCCCTGACCCGCGTGGCCGTGGAGTTTGAACTACAGCCCGAATCCAGCTCCATCCTCTGCACCGCCACCGTCGAACTGAAAGGCCAGACCGGCGTGGAGATGGAAGCCCTGACTGCCGTGCAGGTCGGCTTGCTCACGATCTACGATATGTGCAAGGCCGTGGACAAGGGAATGGTGATGGAGGGGGTGAGAGTGCTGGAGAAGCACGGGGGGAAGTCGGGGAGTTGGACGGTCTGAGACTTGCTACGTACAGAGCAGTTTTGATATCTATCAGCGCTTGCTTTGTATTAGTTGAAGGCTGATTTAGCTTGAATTTTTCAGTGACATGCTTGATTTACGGACAGAGAGTGGGTCTCAGCCCGCCTTACCGGCCGGCTTTCTCTGGCACCAAAGAGTAAACAAAGAGCCGCCCCCTACTTCGGCCATCATAGGCGTGGGCACAAGCGATAGCTTTTTAAAATTTGATAGCTGCTGCCACAAGCTAGGCAAGAACTAGAAGCTGATTTCACCACCAAACATATGGCCCGCCCACTTCCATCCGTGTGGCTGCGTCTACGGCACGCTGTTCGGGCTGCGTTCATTGTCACCGGATTGCCAATGCTTGGTGACCTGACTTGCTACGCATGTTTGAGCGGCATGCGTAGCGCAGAGAGAGTTTTACCGCAGACTGAATGGCGTGATGCAGGTTCGCCTGTAGCGAAGCCAGGGGCACAGACAATCTGGGTCGTATTCTTTAATTCACTTTCTTGTGCGAGCAAGAAAAGTGCATCGCCCACCTGGCCTCTGCCGCTGACGACAAAGCTGTGGCTGATTTTGATAGCTGCCTGTGCTCGATGTAATTAGGCGTAATGCACCGCTACGCTAGAGCTAGTTGTCAGGTCCCGGATGATTGCGCACGTTTTTTGCAAATAACTCCGGCACTTTCATCTTCCA
>JAFAIY010000269.1 GCA_019236485.1 Comamonas sp.
ATCGTGGAGAGCGAGGTCACCAAGAAGATCGAGGAAAGCGTGAATTCGGTGGCCGGCATCAATGCCCTGACCTCGCGCAGCTACGAAGGCACGAGCGTGGTCGTCATCGAGTTCCAGCTGAACATCGATGGACGCCGCGCCGCCGACGATGTGCGCGAGAAGGTGGCCGCCGTGCGCCCCACGCTGCGCGACGAGGTCAAGGAGCCGCGCGTCATACGCTTCGACCCCGCGAGCACCGCCATCTGGTCGCTGGCCGTGCTGCCCGACCCTCAGGCCCTGCGTGGCGAGACCCTGCCCCAGGGCCGGAGCGTGACGCCGCCCGATGCGATCGCGCTGACGAGCTGGGCCGACCAGGTGCTCAAGAAGCGGCTAGAGAACGTGCGCGGCGTGGGCGCCGTCAATCTGGTGGGCGCGACCAAGCGCGAAATCAATATCTATCTGGACCCCGAGGCGCTGGAGGCCTATTCCATCACGCCCGAGCAGGTGGCCCAGGCCGTGCGCGCCGAGAATCAGGACCTGCCCGTGGGCTCCATACGCTCCAAGGCGCAGGAGCGCGTGGTGCAGATCGATGCGCGCATCCAGCGCCCCGCGGAGTTTGCCAACATCATCGTCGCCCAGCGCAATGGCGCGCCCATACGCGTGCGCCAGCTGGCCCGCGTGCAGGATGATGCCCAGGAGCTGCAGACCCTGGCGCTCTTCAACGGCGGGCGCACGCTGCTGATGGCGGTGCAGAAGGCCCAGGACGAAAACACCATCGAGGTGGTCGACGGCCTGAGCGCCGCGATCCAGGCCATGGCGCCCGAGCTGCCGCCCGGCGTGCGCCTGCAGGCCATTGCCGACAACTCGCGTGCCATCCGCGTGGGCGTGGACAACGTGCGCCAGACCCTGATCGAAGGCGCGCTGCTGACCGTGCTCATCGTGTTCCTGTTCCTCAACTCCTGGCGCTCCACGGTGATCACGGGGCTGACGCTGCCGATCGCGCTGATAGGCACGTTTCTGTTCATGTACTGGTTCGGCTTTTCCATCAACATGGTCACGCTGATGGCGCTGTCGCTGTGCGTGGGCCTGCTGATAGACGACGCCATCGTGGTGCGCGAGAACATCGTGCGCCATGTGCAGATGGGCAAGGGAGCGTTCCAGGCCTCGCTGGACGGCACCCAGGAGATCGGCCTGGCCGTGCTGGCCACCACGCTGTCCATCGTGGCCGTGTTCCTGCCCATAGGCTTCATGGGCGGCATCATCGGCAAGTTCTTCCACGAGTTCGGCATCACCATCGTCGCGGCCGTGCTGATCTCCATGTTCGTGAGCTTCACGCTGGACCCCATGCTCTCCAGCGTCTGGCACGACCCCGCCATCCATGCCCATGGCGAGCATGGCCGCCAAAGCCTGTACGACAGAACCCTGGGCCGGCTCACGGCCTGGGTGGAGCGCCGCAGCGACAGGCTCGCGCAGACCTACCAGTCCATGCTGCGCTGGTCGCTGCGGCACAAGCTGCTGACTCTGGGTCTGGCGCTGCTGATCTTCGTGGCCAGCGTGGCGCTGGTGCCTCTGCTGGGCACGGAGTTCGTGCCCAAGGCGGACTTCTCCGAGACCACGGTCAACTTCAACACGCCCGAAGGCTCGTCCATAGAAGCCACCGAGGCCAAGGCCAGACAGGTCAACGCCGTCATCGTCGGCATGGCCGAGGTGCGCTACACCCTGACCACCATCAACACCGGCAATGCCAACGGCAAGAACTACGCCAGCATCTATGTGCGCCTGGTGGACCGCAGCCAGCGCTCCCGCAGCGTGGATGCGCTATCGGCCGAGCTGCGCACCCGGCTGCGCGCGATCGCCGGCATACAGATCACCCATGTGGGCCTGCGCGAACCCGTGGGCGGGCAAAAGCAGGTGGAGTTCTCGCTGATGGGCCCGGATCTCGACGAGCTGGCCCGCCTGAGCCGCCTGGTGCAGGAGCGCATACGCGGCATTCCCGGGCTCGTGGATCTGGACTCCAGCCTCAAGCCCAACAAGCCCATGGTCAATATCGAGGTGCACCGCGACGCGGCCGCCGATCTGGGTCTGTCCGTAGGCGGCATGGCCAGCGCGCTGCGTACCTGGGTCGCGGGCCAGACCGTGGGCAACTGGCGTGCCAGCGACGACCAGACCTATGACGTGAACGTGCGCCTGGCCCCCGAGGCGCGCAGCACGCCTCAGAACCTGGAGCGGCTGCCGTTCGCGCTCCCTGCGGCCGACGGCGGCACGCGCATCGTGCGCCTCAACCAGGTGGCCAGCGTGGTCGACACCACGGGGCCCAGCCAGATCAACCGCCGCAACCTCAACCGCGAGGTGGCCATCAACGCCAATGTCTATCTGCGCAGCGCGGGCGAGGTCACGGCCGACATCAAGCAGGCCCTGGCCCAGGTGCCGCTGCCTCCGGGCTACAGCTACCAGTTCAGCGGTGCGGCCAAGAACATGGCCGAGTCCTTCGGCTATGCGATTTCCGCGCTGGCCCTGGCCATCATCTTCATCTACATGATTCTGGCCAGCCAGTTCAAGAGCTTTCTGCAGCCGCTGGCGCTCATGACCTCGCTGCCGCTGACCCTGATCGGCGTGGTGCTGGCCCTGCTGATGTTCGGCTCGGCCCTGTCCATGTTCTCCATCATCGGCGTGGTCATGCTCATGGGGCTGGTGACCAAGAACGCGATCTTGCTGGTGGACTTTGCGATCCGCGCGCGCGCCCCCCACCGCGACGAGGCCACGGGCCAGACCCTGGACGGCCTGCCGCGCGACGAGGCACTGCTGCTGGCGGCCCGGGTGCGGCTGCGCCCGATTCTGATGACCACCCTGGCCATGATCTTCGGCATGGTGCCGCTGGCCTTTGTGGTGACCGAGGGCTCGGAGCAGCGCGCCCCCATGGGCCAGGCCGTGATCGGCGGGGTCATCACCTCCTCGCTGCTGACCCTGGTGGTGGTGCCCGTGGCCTACTGCTATCTGGACGATTTCGCCAACTGGCTGCGCCGCAAATGGTTTGGCGCCGCCGCAAAAAATGCCGAACCGCCGCACGATGCCTCCGAGGCTCGTAGAATCGATGGTTTGTCCTGATAAGTCTTTCCCCCGGAGATACCCATGGCCTTGCCAATGAACGCCCAAGTGGACCCGCGCGATGTGCACGCGCAAGCTCGTTTCAACATGATCGAACAGCAGGTCCGCCCCTGGAACGTGCTGGACGAGAATGTGCTGGAGCTGCTGGGCCAGATCCGCCGCGAAGACTTTGTGCCGCCCGAATACCTGAACCTGGCCTATATGGACATGGAAGTGCCGCTCAAGGGCACGCCCGAAGAAGCCGCCCGCCACGGCTGGCACATGCTCGCGCCCAAGATCGAGGCCCGTACCCTGCAAGACCTCCAGCTCAAGTCCACGGACCGCGTGCTGGAGATCGGCTCCGGCTCGGGCTTCATGGCGGCTCTGCTGGCCGCCCAGGCCAAGGAAGTCGTCACGCTGGAAATCGACCCCGAACTGGCCGAGATGGCGCGTGAGAACCTGCTCGGCGCCGGCATCAAGAACGTGGAAGTCAAGCTGGCCAACGGCGCCACGGCTTCTCTGGCCCAGGGCACTTTCGACGTGATCGTGCTCAGCGGCTCCGTGGCCGAGATCCCCGAGGCGCTCTATGCCCAGCTCAACGACGGCGGCCGCATTGCCGCCATCGTGGGCAAGCTGCCCGTGATGCGCTTCACCCTGGTGACCAAGAAGGGCAACCACTTCGACGTCAAGCAGCCCTGGGACACCGCCGCGTCGCGCCTGACGGGCTTTGAAGAGCCTTCGCGCTTCTCGTTCTAAGACCCCCGCCCTGCCCGACGCCAGTTCGGTCAGGGAGTTTTATCTGCCAGGGCGGTCGCCGCCAGGAGTTTCTATGTTGTCCCAGGTTTTGCCCGCACAGTTCAAGCAATGGCTGGCTTCCCATGCCGCCCATGGCGTCACGCCCGTGGTGCTGGACGTACGCGAGCCCTGGGAGATCGCCCAGGCCAGCGTGAAGGCCGAAGGCTTCGAGCTGCGCTGCATTCCCATGCACGAGATTCCGGCCCGGCTCGAGGAGCTGGACCCCGACCACCCGGTCGCCTGCCTGTGCCACCACGGCGCGCGCAGCATGAGCGTGGCGGCCTTTCTCGTCAACCGCGGCTTCGAGGATGTGAGCAACATCACGGGCGGCATAGACGCCTGGTCGCTGAGCGCCGACCCCAGCGTGCCCCGTTACTAGACCCACGCCGCTTTGGCCCAGGCAAGGCGCCTGGCTTGCGGACCGCCTGTTGTGCGCCCTGGTCGGCCAAAGTCCTGCCAGGGTTTCCATCCGACCGAGACTGCCCAGAACCAACGTCTATGACCAAGCTGCCCCGGCCCCTGCAAGCCCGTCCCGCCAATACGCTTTGCGCTGTTTCACTGGGAGCCCTGCTGGGCTGGCTGGGCGGCCCGGCCCAGGCCCAGACACTTTCGGAGCTGGTGGCCCAGGCCCGCGGCTATGACGCCTCCTGGCAGGCACAGCAGGCCGATGCGCGTGCGGCCGCCAGCCGCGCCGACCAGGCCCTGGGCGGACTGCTGCCCAGCGTGGGCCTGCAGGCCGGCGCCAACCGCACCCATGTGGACATCCATACCGGAATGCCGATTCCGGGCCTGCCCGGCAGCTCCAACAACACCCAGCAGAACCTGCAGCTCAGCGCCCAGCAGCCTCTGTACCGGCCCGCCAACAAGCTGGCCTACGAGCAGGGCCAGCGCGGTGCGGACGCGGCCCAGGCCCAGCTCGACGGCGCGGCCCAGAACCTGATCGTGCGCGTGGCCCAGGCCTATTTCGACGTGCTGGCCGCCCAGGATTCGCTGAACGTGGTCCAGGCCCAGCAACAAGCCATCAGCCAGCAGCTGGAATTCGCCCGGCGCAACTTCGAGGTCGGCACGGCCACGATCACCGATTCACGCGAGGCCCAGTCACGCTTCGACCTCGCCACGGCCCAGGAAATCGCGGCCCAGAACGATTTGCAGGTCAAGCGCGTGGCGCTGGATCAGCTGGTGGGCCGCGTCGGCACCCAGCCTGCGCGCCTGGCCACGCCCGTGACCCTGCCCAAGATACAGCCCGACAACGCCCAGAGCTGGGTGGATACCGCCCTCGCCAACCAGCCCCAGATCCGCCAGGCCCAGCTGGCCCTGGATATCGCCAAGCTAGAGACGCAGAAGGCCGAGACCGGCCACAAGCCCACGGTCGATCTGCAGGCCGGCTATGTGGTCAACCGCTACCCCAACGGCTCCATCACCCCCGCCATACCGCTGAGCTACCGCACCAATGCGGCGCAGATCGGGGTGGTGATGAATATGCCGCTGTTTGCAGGCTTCTCGGTGCAGAACCGCATCAAGGAGACCGTGGCCCTGGAAGAGAAGGCCGGCGCCCAGCTCGACGATGCGCGCCGCAGCGTGGAACAGGCCACGCGCACGGCTTTTCTCGGCGTGCAGTCGGGCCAGGCCCAGGTCAAGGCCCTGGAGGCCGCCCAGGCCTCCAGCCAGAGCGCACTCGACGCCAACAAGACGGGCTATGAGGTTGGCGTGCGCATCAATATCGATGTGCTCAACGCCCAGAGCCAGCTCTACCAGACCGAACGCGATCTGGCCAATGCGCGCTACCAGGTGCTGCTGGGCCAGCTCAAGCTGCGCCAGGCGGCCGGCGTGCTCGGCGATGACGATCTGCGCAGCCTGGACGCCTTGACCATAGCGCC
>JAFAIY010000320.1 GCA_019236485.1 Comamonas sp.
ACGTGAAGATGCGCGACTACCGCTGGGGCATTTTCCTGAATCCTGCCGAGCAGGATCGCAGCATCCATTTCGGCGACCACAAGGGCGAGAAAGCCTGGCAGGACGTGCCCGGCGAGCACCGCGCCAATCTGCGCCGCATCATCGTCACCCAGGGCGATACCGAGCCCGCCTCGGTGGAGCAACAGCGCCACCTGGGCCTGACCGCGCCTTCGCTGTACGACCTGCGCAATCTGTTCCAGGTCAATGTCGAGGAGGGCCGCCACCTGTGGGCCATGGTCTATCTGCTGCACAAGCATTTCGGCCGCGACGGCCGCGAGGAGGCCGAGGCCCTGCTCGAGCGCCAGTCGGGCGACGAGAACAACCCGCGCATCCTGGGCGCCTTCAACGAGAAGACGCCCGACTGGCTGGCCTTCTTCATGTTCACCTATTTCACCGACCGCGACGGCAAGTTCCAGCTGGCCGCGCTGGCCGAAAGCGCCTTCGATCCACTGGCCCGCACCACCAAGTTCATGCTGACCGAGGAAGCCCACCATATGTTCGTGGGCGAATCGGGCGTCTCGCGCGTGCTGGCCCGCACCTGCCAGGTCATGAACGAGCTCAGGACCGACGATGTGAACCGGCTGCGCGCGGCCGGCGTCATCGATCTGCCCACCATCCAGCGCTATCTGAACTTCCACTACAGCGTGACCATAGACCTGTTCGGCGCCGACCAGTCCAGCAATGCTGCCACCTTCTACAGCTCGGGCCTCAAGGGCCGCTACGAGGAAGGCAAGCGCAGCGACGACCACGTGCTGCACGATCAACAGTACAAGGTGCTGGAAGTGGTGGACGGCCAGCTGCGCGAGAAGGAAGTGCCCATGCTCAACGCCTTGAACGAGGTGCTGCGCGACGACTACATCAAGGACAGCAACGCCGGCGTGGGCCGCTGGAACAAGGTCATGGAAAAGGCCGGCATAGACTTCCGCCTCACGGTGCCGCACAAGGCCTTCAACCGCCAGATCGGCGCGCTGGCCGGCGTGCGCATCAGCCCCGACGGCCGCCCCGTGAGCGAGCAGGAATGGGAGCTGCGCAAGAAGGAATGGCTGCCCAGCGACGAGGACCGCGCCTTCGTGGCCTCGCTCATGGGCCAATGCCTGGAGCCGGGCAAGTTTGCGGGCTGGATTGCACCGCCTGTCATGGGCATCAATCGCCAGCCGGTCGATTTCGAATATGTGCGCTTCAACTGATCGGGCCTGATGGCCGCGGACCACGGGGAGAACAGCATGACCACCGTCACCATGATTGAAAACGGCATCCTCAACCAGCATCTGATCGATCCGGAAATCTGCATTCGCTGCAACACCTGCGAAGCCACCTGCCCGGTCGATGCCATCACGCATGACGACACCAACTATGTGGTCATGGCCGACAAATGCCAGGGCTGCATGGACTGCATCTCCCCCTGCCCCACGGGCGCGATCGACAACTGGCGCAAGGTGCCGGCCCAGCAGGCCTATACGCTGGAGCAGCAATACGGCTGGGAAAGCCTGCCCGAAGAGCTGCCGGCCGAGCGCCTGGCCGCTGCGCAGCAGGAGCCCGCGGACCTGACCCAGGCCCAGGCCGTGATTGCCGCGGCAGCAATCGCTGCGAGCGCCGCCAGCGCCAGCAGCGCCACCACCGAGCCGGCCTTCAGGGCGGCCGCTTACGGAGCCACCGTGCCGCCCTGGTCCGCGGCCCACGCCTATACCAATCTCTACGGCCCCAAGAGCCCGGTCACGGCCAGCGTGACCGGCAATCTCAACTGCACGGAAGCAGGCTTCGACAGCGAGACCCACCACATCGTGCTGGACTTCGGCGCCATGCCCTTCCCCGTGCTCGAAGGCCAGTCCATCGCCGTGATCCCGCCGGGCCTGGATGCCAACGGCAAGCCCCATGTGGCGCGCCAGTACTCGGTGGCCAGCGCGCGCAACGGCGAGCGCCCCGGCTACAACAACGTGGCGCTGACGGTCAAGCGCGTCACCCAGGACCACGAGGGCCGGCCCGTGCGCGGCGTGGCCAGCAACTATCTGTGCGATCTGCAGGTCGGCGACAAGGTGCAGGTCATAGGCCCTTTCGGCAACTCCTTCCTCATGCCCAACCATCCGCGCTCGCACATCGTCATGATCTGCACCGGCACGGGCAGCGCCCCCATGCGCGCCATGACCGAATGGCGCCGGCGCCTGCGCAAGAGCGGCAAGTTCGACGGCGGCAAGCTCATGCTGTTCTTCGGCGCACGCACGCCCCAGGAGCTGCCCTACTTCGGCCCGCTGCAAAGCCTGCCCAAGGACTTCATGGACAACAATCTGGCCTTCTCGCGCGTGGCGGGCCAGCCGCGACGCTATGTGCAGGACGCGATCCGCGAACGCGCCGTGGACCTGGCCCGGCTGCTGGGCGACGACAACACCTACATCTATGTCTGCGGCCTCAAGAGCATGGAGGAAGGCGTGCTGCTGGCCCTGCGCGATGTGGCCCAGCAGGCGGGCCTGGGCTGGGACGAGCTGGGCTCAAAGCTCAAGCGCGAGGGACGGCTGCATCTGGAGACCTACTGAAGCCCATAGGCATCGCGGGCCAGGGCCTGGGCGAGTATCCATGCCGGATCGACCAGCTCGGCGTCGCGCGCCTGCGGCGCCAGCGGCAGCGCCAGCGGGATCTCGGTGCAGCCCATGATGACCGGCACCCGGCCATGGCGCCGCAGCAGCGGCTCCAGCACCTCGCCAAAGCACTGCGCAGCCAGCGCCATATCGCCCTGCTTGACGCCCTCGTAAATGCCCTGCATGAGCCGTGCACGGCCGCCCTCCTCGGGTCGCAGCGCAGCCATGCCGCACTCGGCCAGGGCCGTGTCGTAAAGACCGCTGTCATAGGTGCCTGCCGTGGCCAGCACGATGGCCTGGCGCGCGCCGCCGGCCTGCAGATGCAGCGCGGCCTGGCGCGCGATATGCAGCACGTGCAGCTGCGGAAAAAACGCCTGCAACTGGCCATGCCAGGCATGGGCGGTGTTGCAGGCCAGGGCCACGCTGCGCACGCCCAGCGCCGCCATGCGGCCCAGACCCTGCAGCAGATGCTGGGCCGGACCTGTGGGCGATTGGGGGTCGCTGCGCAGCGCCAGGCTGCGGTCGGGCATGGGCAGCTGCACCAGCCAGTGCTCGGGATAGGCCTGGTCATGTACGGGCTGACCCTGCTCCCGCAGCTGCTCCGTGCAGGCCTGCACGAACAGGCGCACGAAATCGGCACCGGCCGCAGGCCCCATGCCGCCCAGAATGCCCACGGCGCTCGGGGGCTGCCACTGCGTGGACAGTTTCACTTCCGTCATATCACTATCTCTGTCATTCAAGGCACTACGCATGAAACCGGCACGCCCCAAGCAAGGGACACCGAGCAAGGGCCTAAGCCGGCCGCGCCGCCCCGCAGCGAGGGTGTCGTCCCCCTTTAGGGGGAAGGCGCAAAGCGCCTCAGGGGGTACCCATCTAAAACGCCGGCTTGTCGCTCAAGTCCTGCAGATTGCGCTGCAGCTGCTCGCTCATGGGCAGGCCCAGGGCCACATTCCTCGGCGCGATGGGCTGCATAAACCATTTGTCATAGAGCTTGGCAAACGCGCCCGACTTCATCATGTCGCCGATCACGCCGTCGACCAGTTGCTTGAACTGCGGATCGTCCTTGCGCAGCATGCAGGCATAGGGCTCGACCTGCAGCGAATCGGCCACGACCTCGAAGTCCTTGGGATTCTTGGCCGTGGGGATCAGGCCATAGAGCAGGATGTCGTCCATGCCGAAGGCCGCGGCGCGGTCGTTCTCGACCAGCAGAAAGCCATCGGCATGGTCCTTGGCCATGACGATGTTCATGCCCCAGCCCTTTTCGGCATTGGCCTTGCGCAGCACCTGCAGATTGGTCGTTCCCGTGGTGATGGACACGGTCTTGTCCTTGAGGTCGGCGTAGTTCTTGATGCCCGAACTCTTCTTCACCAGCAGCCGCGTGCCCGTATAGAAATGGTTGATAGCAAACGCCACCTCCTTGCCGCGCACGCTGTTGTTGGTGGTCGAGCCGCACTCGAGATCGATGTTGCCGTTGCTCAGCAGCGGCATGCGGTTCTGCGAGGTCACGGCCTGCCACTGCACCTTGAGATCGGGCCGGTTCAGGCTCTTCTTCACGGCCTCGGCCACGGCCTGGGAGATCTCCACCGTCATGCCGACGGGCTTGCCGTTGTCCAGGTAGCTGAAGGGCACGGAGGACTCGCGGTAAGCCAGGATGATGCGGCCGCTTTCGCGCACCTTGGCCAGCGTGTCGGCCTGTGCGCCGCTCAGACAGCCCAGCCCCAGGGCCAGGTACAGCAGTCGGGTGTGAAGTTGCATGCTTGGTCTCCTCGTCGTTGGTAGATGTGCGGCCAGTGTAGGAATGAAGGCCGCATTTGCGGAATGACAATATCGAGCCCATCCATGCTTGCCGTTTATGGGTTGGCCCTCACCCACTCTGCGGCGGTCGCCGGCCATAACCGGCATGCATACCCCATGTGCCAAATGCCATGGCTGGGCGCGCCGCGCCGCGCCTACAGTGCGCTGCATGGAGAAACGATCAATGCATGTCTGCATCGTGGGCGCCGGCATCGTCGGCCTGGCAACGGCCTATGCGCTGCAGCGGGCCGGCCACCGCATCACCGTGCTGGAGCGCGCACCGGAACCGGCCGCCGGCGCCAGTGGCGGCAACGGCGCGCAGCTCAGCTATTCCTATGTGCAACCGCTGGCCGATCCCGGCATCTGGAAGATGCTGCCCGGGTTGCTGCTCGAAAAGGACTCGCCGCTGGCCTTCCGCCTGCGTGCCGACCCCGCCCAATGGGCCTGGGGACTGCGCTTTCTGGGCGCCTGCAGCACACAGGCCTCGAACCGCGGAACCCGGGCCCTGCTGACCCTGGCCGCCGAAAGCCGCCAGGCTTTCGAGGCCATGCAGGCCGCCGAAACGCTGGCCTGCGACCTGCACACACCCGGCAAGCTGGTGCTGTTTCCCACGCAGCAGGGACTGGATGCGGCGGCCCGCCAGGTGGCGCTGCAGGCCGGCCTGGGCGGCGCACGACAGCAGGTCGTCGGTGCCTCCGAGGCGGTGCGCATAGAGCCCGCACTGGCCGGCTATGCGCAGCGCATCGCGGGCGCCGTGCACACGCCAAGCGAAAGCGCGGCCGACTGCCGGGCGCTGTGCGCCCAGCTGGCCACGCTGCTGGCCGCGCGCGGCGCCGAACTGCACTACGGCACGGAGCTCCAGGGCTTCGAGCGCCAGGGCGACGCCATCGCGGGCCTGCGCAGCACCGCAGGAGCACTGCAGGCCGACCACTATGTGCTGGCCAGCGGCTGGGAAAGCGCGCTCCATGCGCGCCAGCTGGGCCTGCGCATTCCCGTCTATCCGCTCAAGGGCTACAGCATCACCGTGGACGCTGCTGCCACGCCCCATGCGGCGCCGCAGGTCAGCGTGACCGATACCGCGCGCAAGGTGGTCTTTGCGCGCCTGGGCCAGCGCCTGCGCGTGGCCGGCATGGTGGAGATCCTGGGCCGCGACACGCGCATAGACCCGCGCCGCATAGAGAGTCTGCGCCGTTCCACGCAGGAGGTCTTTGCCGGCCTGCCGCTGGACGGCGCACTGCAGCCCTGGAGCGGCATGCGCCCGGCCACGCCCACGGGCCTGCCCATCACGGGCCGCCAGCGCGGCGGCCCGCGCAATCTATGGCTGCAGACCGGCCACGGCGCGCTGGGGCTGACGCTGGCCTTCGGCTCGGCGAAGCGCCTCGCAGCGCAGATGCAGCAAGCCTGAGCGGATTCTTGGCTTCCGCCCCTCACCACCTCGAGCACCACTCACGACGCCCGAAACTGGCTCGCCCACCCCGGAGACGCCGAGCAAGAGCCGCCTCGCCGCGAGGGCGTCGTCCCCCTCCCGCGAAGCGAGAGAGGGGGAAGCTGCGCAGCAGCTCAGGGGGTGCCTAAAAGCTCCCGCAAGGCCTTGCGCATCTCCTCGGTCATGGCGCGCGCCAGCACCGAGCCTGGGCGCTGGGGCAGGCTCAGCGCATTCACGCCCACGGTGATGCGCGGCAGCAGCGGCAGCACATGGACCTTGCTCCGGTCGGCCGCCAGGGCCGTGCAGCCGTCCATGATGGCCACGCCCAGGCCGTATTCGGCCATGGACAGCGCCGCATGGTAGGTCTGCACCGTGACCATGGGCGACAGGCCCACGCCGTGCTCGCGGCAGGCCTGGCCCAGGCGCATCCCCAGGGGATCTTGGGCATCGAGCGCGACCACGGGCAGCTCGGCCAGGTCCTTGAGCTCCATGCCTTCCCGACGCACGCGCGAGGGCGGCAGCAGGCCCTTGGGCAGCACGCAGAACATGTCGACCTCGGCCAGCAGCTCATGCTCGAGCGCGGGCTGGCCCGCGGAGCTGATGACAAAGCCCACGTCCGCCTCCTGCAGCAGCAGGGCCGACACCACCTGGGGCGTGTGCAGCGCCTGTACATGGACCTGGACCCGGGGATGGCGACGCCTGAAGCCCGCCATGGCGCGCGGCAGCACTTCGCGGCTGAGGGCGAACACGGTCAGCACGTTCAGCCGGTCCACCGCTTGGCCATGGCGCAGATTGGCGGCCAGGCGCTGCACCTCGTCGAGCTGCTCGAACAGCCGCTCGATATGGGGGAACAGCGCCAGCGCCTCATTGGTCGGCGTGAGCCGGCCGCGCGCGCGCTGGAACAGCGCAAAACCCAGCTGCAGCTCCGCATGCTGCAGGGTGCGGCTGACGGCGGGCTGGGTGATGTTGATGAGCCGCGCGGCAGCGCTGACGCTGCCGGTCTGCATCACGGCGTTGAAGACCTCGATATGGCGCAGGCGCATGCGCAGTCCTCAGAACCGGCTCATTCCTCGCCGGACTGGGCGCGCGCCAGGCGCTCGCTCTTCCAGTACACATCGTCGCCGCCATCGATGCGGTTGAGCACGCGCGCCAGCACGAACAGCAGATCGGACAATCGGTTCAGATACTGGCGCGGCGCGGCACGCATGGACTCGGACTGCTCCAGCGCCACCACCTGGCGCTCGGCGCGGCGCGCCACGGTGCGGCAGACATGGGCCTGGGCCGCGGCGCGCGTGCCCGCCGGCAGTATGAACTCCAGCAGGCGCGGCAGCTGGGCGTTGTAGCGGGCCAGGGCCTGGTCCAGCTGCAGCAGAGCATCGTCCTTGAGCAGCTCGTAGCCGGGCATGGACAGCTCGCCGCCGAGATTGAACAGCTGGTGCTGGATATCGACCAGCAGTTCGCGCACATCCTGCGGCAGGGTCTCGCACAGCAGCAGACCGATATGGGAGTTGAGCTCATCCACATCGCCCATGGCGTGCGGGCGGCCGCTGTTCTTGGAGACGCGGGTGTTGTCACCCAGGCCGGTGGTTCCATCGTCGCCGGTGCGTGTGGCGATCTGCGTGAGGCGGTTTCCCATAGGTCTTCCTTGTTTCGTCGGCATCGTGCCAGACATCGATTGTGCTTTACACAGGGAAGGCAAATGTAGTCTCAGGCAACAAGCTGCAAGAGTGCTGGCCCTGGCCCGCCACCTGCGCTGGAATACGGGCCTGTGTTTGACTAGCGAAGGAATGAACAGATATGAAGAAGACAATGCTCAACTGCAATATCTCGTCTTTCGAGGTGCTCAGCGTGGTGCTGTTCTCTGCCCTCACCTTTGGCTCGACGGGAGCGGTCCTGGCCCAGAACATGGCCCATCCAAGCCGGGAGCGCGTGGCCACCGTCGCCGCCAACGTACAGCCCGCCTCCAATGCGGCCAACAGCGCCCGGGCTGCGTTCCAGCGCGCCGACGCCAACCACGACGGCCAGCTCAGCGCCGAGGAAGCGCGGCATCTGCCGGCGGTTTCACAGCGCTTCGAAGAGATGGATACGGACAGAAACGGCCAGCTTTCACTGGCCGAATTTGATAAGGGCATACAGAAATATTGAGCTCTCTGAGGCGCTATGCGCCTTAGCCTGGGCAGCCCGCCGCTAAGCGGCTCTTGCCCGGCGCCCTAGGCCTGGTCCGCGCCAAATTGCGCATCAAGCCGGGGCGTCCTCGGTGACCGGCAAGGGAAACTCCGGCCCCGTGTAGACGGAACGTATTTCCACCTCCCCGCGCAGCAACCGCTGCGCCCATTCATCGACCGAGACCCTGGCCTGCGCATCCACGCGCGGGCCCAGATCCAGACGGACCAGGGACGGCTCCTCCAGACCGAAATCCCGATACCCGCCCAGCGGCAGCAGGCCCCGCGCGTGGTCCTTGATGGCGCGGAAGATGGCCTCGCCGGAATCGCAGATGGCGGAGGCGATGAAGACCTCGGGATCACACTGCACCCAGGGCAGCACATTGCCGATCTGCGCCACGCCATGGCGCCGGCAGGCCTCGATCACGCCGGGCCGGCCGCCATCGATCATGGCAAACAGCACATCCACTCCGCTCTGCCGCGCCATGTCCTCCACACAGGCCCGGGCCCATTGCGGGCGATGCTGATGGCCGCAGAACTGGGTCACGAACTCCCCGTCAAAGCCGGCGGCCGCCAGGCCGTGGGCAAAGGCCGCCCGGCCGCGCAGGCCTGGCGGCACCTTCTCGCCCGAGAAATGCCCGGCCACGCCAGAGCGGCTGAAGCCGGCGGCCAGCACGCCGGCCAGAAAGGCCGACTGCTCCTGCAGCACCTCATAGCGCGCGACATTGGCCGCAACCAGACTGCCCTGCGTGATGACAAAGGCCTGCTGCGGATGGCGCTCGGCCAGAATGCCCACGGGACCGTCGCCCTGGCCGCCATGGGCCACGATCAGGTCGTAGGCGCCTGTGCAGAAAGCCTGCATTGCATAGGCGCGGTCCTGGGCCGACTGCCCGGACACCCAGTGCACATCCACCTCATGGCCGGCGGCCTGCGCGCGGCGCGCGCCCAGCAGGCCGGATTCGTTGAAGCTGCCCTGCCCCTCGGGGCCGAACAGCACGACGGCATAACGTGCCTGCCGCGGCGAAATACGGAGATTGCTCATTCCTTGACTCGATGACTGCTCAGCGGTTGTCTGCTTCAATCCATCACAGGCTGGCGCTGGTGCGCTTGGCCACGGCCGCCCAGTTGCTGGCCTGGGAGGCGACCAGGCGCGTGAAGCCAGCGGCATCCATGTCCTGCGTCACAAAGCCCTGGGCCTCCAGGGCCTGGGCCACCTCGGGCCGGCGGCAGACCTGGCGCACGGCTTCGGTAAGCCTTTGCGCGTGCTCGCGGGCAATGCCCGCAGGCGCAGAGATGCCCACATAGTTTTCGGAAACCAGCTGCCCGAACCCCAGCTCGGCCACGCTGGGCGTCTGCGGAGACTGGGGCACGCGGCGTGCCGAAGTCACGGCCAGCAGCTTGACCCGGCCCTGCTTCTGCAGCGCGATGTTCTGGGGCAGAGCATCGATGGCGATCTTGATCTGGCCGCCCAGCAGATCGGCCCGCATGGGGGCAGCGCCGCGGTAGGGCACATGCTCC
>JAFAIY010000429.1 GCA_019236485.1 Comamonas sp.
ACCGTGCCCAGCCCCGATGCACGCCAGGCCCGGCCCGGCGAAACCGCTGCCGACGTGGCGCGCCGCGCGGCAGAGGGCTTGGAGGCCTGGCTGCAGGCCCACCACGCGGAGACGGCCGCGCTGATCCTGGAGCCGCTGGTGCAATGCGCGGCCGGTATGGCCATGCACGACGCCGAATACCTGCGCCTGGCCCGCGCGCTCTGCGATCGCTTCGAGGTACATCTGGTGGTGGACGAAATCGCCGTGGGTTTCGGCCGCACGGGCAGCCTGTTTGCCCACCAGCAGGCAGGCATCACGCCGGATTTCATCTGCCTGTCCAAAGGCCTGACCGGCGGCACGCTGCCGCTGTCGGCGGTGTTGACCACGGATGCGGTCTATGCCGCGTTCTACGACGACGATGCCGCGCGCGGCTTTTTGCACTCGCACTCCTACACTGGCAACCCGCTGGCCTGCCGCGCCGCGGTGGCCACGCTGGAGCTGTTCGAGCAGCTCGACACGTTGGCCGCCAACCGCCAGCTGGCCCAACGCATCAGCGCCGCGTTTGAACCTTTGACGGCCCACCCGCGCGTGCGCCACGCGCGCCGGCAGGGAATGATCTGGGCCTGGGATATCGATAGCCGGCTGCCCGACTTTGCCCAGCGCTATCACGCCGCAGCCCTGGAACATGGCCTGCTGCTGCGCCCCATCGGCAGCACGCTGTACTGCATGCCGCCCTATGTGCTGGACGACGCGGCCGTGGCCCATCTGGGCCGTGCCGCCCTCGCCGCGCTGGAGGCCACCTTGCTACAAGAGGCAGAGCTGTCGGCGCAGGAGGTGCAAGCATGATCGGCTGTTTTGTGACCGGAACCGATACCGGTGTGGGCAAGACCCTGGCCAGCTGCGCACTGCTGCATGCGCTGGCTGGTCAGCACCCGCGCGTGGTGGGCATGAAGGCCGTGGCCGCAGGTGCCGAGCCCGACGGGCAGGGCGGCTGGGCCAATGAAGACACGCTGGCCTTGCGCGCGGCCTCCACGCTGGCCGTGCCCGCCGCGCTGGACAACCCGGTGCTGCTGCCCGACCCCATGTCGCCCCATATCGCCGCCCGGCGCGCAGGGGTGGAGGTGACGCTGCCGCCCATTCTGGATGCCTATCGCCAGCTGGCCGCGCAGGCTGACGCCGTGGTGGTCGAAGGTGCAGGCGGCTGGCGCGTGCCGCTGTCCGAGACGCTCTGCATTGCCGATCTGGCGGTGGCGCTGCAACTGCCCGTGGTGCTGGTGGTGGGCCTGAAGCTGGGCTGCTTGAACCACGCGGTGCTGACGGCCGAGGCCATACGCGCCAGCGGCCTGCCTCTGGCGGGCTGGATGGCCAGCCGCGTCGATCCGCAGATGCTGGTGCCCGAGGAGAACATGGCTTGGCTGCGCCGCCAGATGGACGCCCTGGGCGCGCCGCTGCTGGCCGACATTCCGTGGCAAGCCACGCCCGATCCGCGCTCGACTCCGGTCACGCTACCCAAGGAGTGGCTATGAACACCAGCGCATCCAACTTCTGGCTGCAGGACATTCCACTGCAGCTGGCGGCGCTAGACGCGGCCGCACTGCGCCGCACCCGCCGCACCGTCGAGCCCCTGCAAGGCGCGCATATCGCGGTGGATGGGCGGCCCATGCTGCAGTTTTGCAGCAACGACTATCTGGGCCTGGCCCAGCACCCGGCCTTGGTGGAAGCGGCCTGCACCGGTGCGCGCGGCTTTGGCGTGGGCTCGGGCGGCTCGCCCATGGTCAACGGCCACAGCACGGCCAATGCCGCGCTGGAGGCCGATCTAGCGCGCTTTGTGCAACTGCCCCGGGCCTTGTACTTTTATGCGGGCTTTGCGACCAACGCCAGCATCATTCCGGCCCTGGTGGGCGCGGGCGATGCGGTCTTCTCGGATGCGCTGAATCACGCCAGCCTGATCGACGGCTGCCGTCTGTCGCGTGCGCAGATCCACCGCTTCGAGCATGGCGATCTGGCGGCGCTCGAGAGCCTGCTGGCCGCCTGCACCGTCCCGCGCAAGCTGGTGGTAAGCGATGCCGTGTTCAGCATGGACGGCAATGTGGCCGACATTCCCGGTCTGCTGGCCCTGTGCGAGCGCTACGACGCGCTGCTGCTGCTGGACGATGCCCACGGCTTTGGCGTGCTCGGCCCCGAGGGGCGCGGCAGTCTCGCGGCTGCGGGCCTGAGCGGCGCGCAGGCCTCGCCGCGCGTGCTGTACATGGCCACGCTGAGCAAGGCGGCCGGCGTGTCGGGCGCGTTTGTGGCGGGGCATGAGCTGCTGATCGAGTGGCTGCTGCAAAAGACGCGCAGCTACACCTTTGCCACGGCCGCCCCGGCTCTGCTGGCGCGGGCGCTGCAGGCCAGCCTGCAACTGATCGAGCACGAGGGCGCGCTGCGCGAGCGGCTGCAGGCGCGCATCGCCCAGCTGCGCAGCGGCTTGCAGCCCTTGCTGCAGGACACGGGCTGGCGGCTGCTGCCCTCGTACACCGCGGTGCAGGCGCTGGTGATCGGCAGCAATGCCGCCGCGCTGGAGCTGATGGAAGGCCTGCGCGAGCGCGGCCTGTGGGTGCCGGCGATTCGTCCACCCACGGTGCCTGCGGGCACGGCCCGCCTGCGCATTGCGCTGTCTGCAGCGCACACCGAGGCCGACGTCAATCGGCTGCTGGCCGCACTGGCGCAGCTGGCATTGCCGAGGGCCTAGTTTCCCAAGCGCATTCCGGAGCTATTTTTGACGCGTTTATCCCTGGGCTGGTCAGCGCTGCTGCTGGCCACGTTCCGCCTCAGTCACCGGCTGGAGCTGGACATGCGGGTCGCCCGAACGCACCCAGGGCCCGGGCGGCGGCCACGCACAGGCTCGATGGGCCGGTCATGCTCAAGGCGGGCGTGGGCATGTCCCACGCGTTCTGAGCCGCGAGGCTCTTACCTGTCCTCGCCTTCGACGACCTTGGCCACGCGCGGCGCCACGGCGCACATCAGCTCATAGCCCAGGGTGCCGGCCGCGGCCGCGACCTCGTCTATGGGCAGCACGGCGCCGTTGCCGGCGCGGCCCCAGAGCGTGACCTCGCTGCCCAGGCCGGCCTTGGGCAGGTGGCTCAGGTCCACGGCCATCATGTCCATGCTGACGCGGCCCAGGCTGCGCGTGCGCTGGCCGTCCACCAGCACGGGCGTGCCCGTGGGGCAGTGGCGGGGGTAGCCGTCGGCATAGCCGCAGGCCACCACGCCCAGGCGCATCACGCCCTCGGCCTGGAACAGCGAGCCATAGCCCACGGTATCGCCCGTGCGCAGCTCCTGCGTGCCTATGATCTTGCTGCGCAGCGTCATCGTGGGCTGCAGGTCCCAGTGGGCGATATCGTGCGCGGGGAAGTCGGGCGAGCTGCCATAGAGCACGATGCCGGGCCGCACCCAGTCGCAGCGCACCTGGGCCTCCGTGCCGCGCAGCAGGGTTGCGGCGCTGTTGCCTATGCTGCGCTCGCCGGGCAGATCCTGGGTGGTCTGGTGGAAGACGGCCAGTTGCCGGTCCAGGCCATGCTCCACATCGGCGTCGCTGAAATGGGTCATGAAGGAGATCTCGTCCACCTGGGGCAGGGCATTGAGGCGTGCATAGGCGGCCCGAAAGCGCTCGGGCGTGAAGCCCAGGCGGTTCATGCCGCTGTTCATCTTGAGAAACACGCGGTGGCCGACCTGGGTCTTGTGGGCCGCCAGCCAGTCGATCTGCTCGCTGCAGTGCACGGCATGCCAGATCGACAGCCGCGAGCACAGCTCGAGGTCGCGCGGCTCGAACACGCCTTCTAGCAGCAGAATCGGTCCGCGCCAGCCCAGGGCGCGCACGCGCTGGGCCTCGTCCAGGTCCAGCATGGCAAAGCCGTCCGTCGAGCGCAGCCCCTCGAACACGTTTTCGATACCGTGGCCGTAAGCGTTGGCTTTGACCACGGACCACAATTTGGCATCGGGGACGGCTTGCCGCACCCGCTCCAGATTGTGGCGAACGGCTTCAGGATGGATGATGGCGGTGATGGGACGGGGCATGGTTTCTCTCAGTCAGACCTACGGGATTCTGGCACTGACAGCCAGGGCCTGCGTGATATAACCGCCAGTTACCTGCCACTGGGGCTCTTATTTCCTTGGCATCGGGCCGCCCGGTGCCGCTTTCGGCTAATTCATGAAGCGCGGTTTCTACACCATCATGTCAGCGCAGTTTTTCAGCTCGCTGGCAGACAATGCCTTGTTTGTGACCGCTGTAGAGCTGTTGCGTGCCAATGGCGCCCCCGAGTGGCAGCGTGCCGCGCTGGTGCCCATGTTTGCCCTGTTCTATGTGGTCCTGGCGCCATTCGTGGGCGCGTTCGCGGACGCCATGCCCAAGGGCCGGGTCATGCTCATCAGCAATGCCATCAAGGTGGTGGGCTGCCTGATGATGCTGTTCGGCAACCACCCCCTGGTGGCCTATGCGGTCATAGGCCTGGGGGCCGCGGCCTACTCGCCGGCCAAATACGGCATCCTCACCGAGCTGCTGCCCGCGTCCCAGCTGGTCAAGGCCAATGGCTGGATCGAGGGGCTGACCATCACCTCCATCATCCTGGGCGTGCTGGTGGGCGGCCAGTTGGTCGGGCCGACGATTTCCGATCATCTGCTGGCGCTGGATTTCCCTTATTTCGATACCGGCATAGACACGCCGGCCGAGGCGGCGATCGCCGTGCTCATCTTCATCTACGTGCTGGCGGCCTGGTTCAATCTGCATATTCCACTTACCGGCGTGGCCATGCGCCCGCTGCGCCAGGACCCGGAGAAAAGCCTGCTGAGCAATATTCTGGGCCTGCTGCCCGACTTCTGGCAGTGCAGCAAGCGCCTGTGGGCCGACAAGCTGGGCCAGATTTCGCTGTCCACCACCACGCTGTTCTGGGGCGCTTCGGGCAATCTGCGCTACATCGTGCTGGCCTGGGGCGCTGCGGCCCTGGGTTACAGCACCACCCAGGCGTCGGCGCTGGTGGGCGTGGTCGCCATAGGCACGGCCGTGGGCGCGGTGGTGGCCTCCGTACGCATGCGGCTGGACACGGCCACCAGCGTGATTCCGCTGGGCGTGGGCATGGGCCTGCTGGTGGTCTGCATGATCTTCATCAACAGCCTGTGGGTGGCCGTGCCTTTCCTGATCCTGCTCGGCGGCCTGGGCGGTTTTCTGGTCGTGCCCATGAACGCCTTGCTGCAGCACCGTGGCCACAACCTCATGGGCGCGGGCCGCTCGATTGCCGTGCAGAACTTCAACGAGCAGCTGGCCATCCTGGCCATGGGCGCGTTCTACAGCCTGTCCACCAAGATGGGGCTGACGGCGTTCGGCGCCATCACCGTGTTCGGCCTGATCGTGGCCGCGGCCATGTTGCTGATCGGCATGTGGCATAGGAATAACTGCAAGCGCCATCCGCGCGAGGTGGAGCGGCTGCTGGAGATCGCGCGCCGCGACTGCTGCCATTGAACTCCTGCAGCGACCAAACAGCATTCACTGCAAAATCAATAGCTTCTAGCGCTTTTAAATCAAGTGCTAGAAGCCTTTTTTATGCATAGTCCACTACCCGTATTTGCGCTGCTGCTCAATGCCCTGATCTGGGGTTTGTCATGGTGGCCGTTTCGCCTCATGCACGAGGCCGGCCTGCACCCGCTGTGGGCCACGGCATCGATGTACGCCCTGGTGCTGGCCGGGCTGCTGACGCTGCGCCCCGCCAGCCTCAGGCAGGCCTGGCAATACCCGGTGCTGATACTGCTGGCGGCCAGTTCGGGCCTGAACAACGTGGCCTTCAACTGGGCCGTGACCGTGGGCGACGTGGTGCGCGTCATCCTGCTCTTCTATCTCATGCCGGCCTGGGCAGTGCTGCTGGCCTGGAAGCTGCTGGGCGAAAAGCCCACGCCCATGGCGTTGCTGCGTCTGTTGCTGGCCTTTGGCGGTGTGGTGCTGGTCTTGCTGCCCGCCGATGCATCGCTCTCCGGGCTGTTTGCCGGCCTGACCCTGGCCGATGCGCTGGCCGTGTTTGGCGGCTTTATGTTTGCACTGACCAATGTGCTGCTGCGCCGCTTTCAAGGCATCCCGGCCCAGGCCCGCATGCTGGCCATGTTTGCCGGCTGCATGAGCATGGGCCTGCTGACCGCCTTGACCGCCAGCGGCATGGGCGTGGTGCCGGCTTTTCCGGCCTTAGATGGCAGCTGGGCGGTCGTGGCCCTGGGCCTGGCTGTGCTGCTGATGCTGGGCAACTGGGCGCTGCAATTTGGCGCGGCGCGCCTGCCTTCGGGCGTGACCTCGGTGGTCATGCTCAGCGAAGTGGTGTTCGCCAGCGTCTCCTCGGTGCTCATCGCCCATGAGGCGCTTTCGGCGCGCACGCTGGCCGGTGGCGCCCTCATCATGGGCGCGGCCTTGCTGGCGACCTTGGGTAATCTAAGAAAGCGTCGCTAAAAACAGGCTGTAGCGCCTGCTCATTAAGCGCTGAATGCTATGTTTTTGATGTTCAGACGAGCTTTCCCGCCAGAATCAGATAACCGGGCACCCAGCCTGTGAGCACGCCCTGTGCGATACAGAGCCAGCCTGTGGGGCGTTCAATGCTCTTCCTGAGGGCCAGCAGGGCGAAGAACAAGGCCCAGAGCACGGCCCAGGCGGCCCAGTTGACGCCCATCCACCAGTCCAGGCCCGAGCTGGCGCTGGTCAGCGTATCCAGGGCGACGGGAACGGCGGTGATCGCCACGAACAGGCTGAACCAGCCCAGACCCCGGCCGTCGGCGCCGCTGAAACGATTGAAAGCCACCCAGAGATAGGTGAAGGCGAACAGCAGGGTCAGAGCGCCGCTCTTGACCGATGCCGCGTCGGCCGCCGGGCCGAAGATGCTGGCCA
>JAFAIY010000494.1 GCA_019236485.1 Comamonas sp.
GACATCGCCTATCGAATCCGTCCTGGTGGAGAACCGCGTGTTCCCGCCCCCGGCCGAGTTTGCGGCCAAGGCCCGCATCTCGGGCATGGCGCAGTACCAGGCCCTGTGCGACGAGGCCGAGCGTGATTACGAAGGCTACTGGGCCCGCCTGGCCCGCGAGAACGTGGTGTGGTCCAAGCCCTTCACCCAGGTGCTGGACCAGAGCAACCCGCCGTTCTTCAAGTGGTTTGCCGACGGCGAACTCAATGCCAGCGCCAACTGTCTGGACAAGCATATGGGCACGCCGGTCGAGAACAAGACCGCCATCATCTTCGAAGCCGACGGTGGCGAAGTCACCAGGATCAGCTACAAGGAGCTGCTGGCTCGCGTGAGCCAGTTCGCCAACGCGCTCAAGGCCCGCGGCGTGCAGAAGGGCGACCGCGTGCTGATCTACATGCCCATGACCATCGAGGGCGTGGTGGCCATGCAGGCCTGCGCGCGCATAGGCGCCACGCATTCCGTAGTGTTCGGCGGCTTCTCGGCCAAGGCCGTGCAGGAGCGCATCGTGGACGTGGGCGCCAGCGTGGTGATCACGGCCAACTACCAGATGCGTGGCGGCAAGGAGCTGCCGCTCAAGGCCATCGTCGACGACGCGATCGCGCTGGGCGCTTGCGAGGCGGTCAAGACCGTGCTGGTGTACGAGCGCACGGCCACGGCCTGCAATATGGTGGCGGGTCGCGACATCAGCTTCAAGGACGCGCTGGCCGGCCAGTCCACCGAATGCGCTCCCGTGGCGGTGAATGCCGAACACCCGCTGTTCATCCTCTACACCAGCGGCTCCACGGGCAAGCCCAAGGGCGTGCAGCACGCCACGGGCGGCTATGTGCTGTGGGCCAAGCAGACCGTGGAGTGGACCTTCGATATGCAGGACAGCGATGTGTTCTGGTGTACGGCCGACATCGGCTGGATCACCGGCCACACCTATGTGGCCTACGGCCCGCTGGCTGCGGGCGCCACGCAGATCGTGTTCGAGGGTGTGCCCACCTTCCCCAATGCGGGCCGCTTCTGGCAGATGGTCGAGCGCCACGGCTGCACCGTGTTCTATACCGCGCCCACGGCCATCCGCTCGCTGATCAAGGCCGCGGACTCTGACCCCAGCGTCCACCCCAAGAACTGGAATCTGTCCAGCTTGCGCCTGCTGGGCTCGGTGGGTGAGCCCATCAATCCCGAAGCCTGGATGTGGTACCACAAGCATGTGGGCGGCGAGCGCTGCCCCATCGTGGACACCTTCTGGCAGACCGAAAACGGCGGCCATATGATCACCCCGCTGCCGGGCGCCACGCCGCTGGTGCCGGGTTCGTGCACGCTGCCGCTGCCGGGCATCGCGGCGGCGATCGTGGACGAGTCGGGCAACGACATGGCCCATGGCGCGGGCGGCATCCTGGTGGTGAAAAAGCCCTGGCCTTCGATGATCCGCAATATCTGGGGCGACCCCGAGCGCTTCAAGAAAAGCTACTTCCCCGAGGAGCTCAAGGGCTACTACCTGGCTGGCGACGGCGCCGTGCGTAGCGAGGACCGCGGCTATTTCCGCATCACCGGCCGCATCGACGACGTGCTCAATGTCTCGGGCCACCGTATGGGCACCATGGAAATCGAATCGGCCCTGGTGGCCAAGACCGATCTGGTGGCCGAGGCCGCGGTGGTGGGCCGTCCCGACGATGTGACCGGCGAAGCCATCTGCGCCTTTGTGGTGCTCAAGCGCCCCGTGCCCCATGGCGAGGAAGCCAAGCAGTTGGCCAACGAGCTGCGCAACTGGGTGGCCAAGGAAATCGGCCCCATTGCCAAGCCCAAGGACATACGCTTCGGCGAGAACCTGCCCAAGACCCGCAGCGGCAAGATCATGCGCCGCCTGCTGCGTTCCATCGCCAAGGGCGAGGCCATCACCCAGGACACCAGCACCCTGGAAAACCCCGCAATTCTGGAGCAGTTGGCGAAGACCAACTGATTTCAGCAGGCCGCGTCAGCGGCCTGCGCGAAGCGCTTGCGGGGTCGGACGTCATGCGAAGCAGCAGAGCTGCCGCGCATGACGGCAAAATCCTGGCATCCTGGAGCAACTGGCCAAGACCCACTGATCTGAGGCTCCCATGTCGCCAAAGCCGCTGCCTGCAGCGGCTTTGGCGTTTTTGGCGCCGACAATCGGGTGGCGGCCGAAACTGGGTTAAAAACAGACGGTCCCGGAGCTAAGGAGAACAAAATGAATTTCCGCACTTTATCCATTGCCATCATCGTGGCCTTGATCGCCGTGCTGGCCGCCTTCAACTGGAGCGCGCTGGCCACGCCTACCGCCGTGTCGTTCGGCGTGACCGAAATCCAGGCGCCGCTGGGCGTGTTGATGCTGGCGCTGACCGTGCTGCTCAGCGTCTTTTTCATCGCCTATGTGCTGTGGATGCAGGGCTCGGTGCTGATGGAGGCCCGCCGCCACAACAAGGAAATGCAGGCCCAGCGCGATCTGGCCGACAAGGCCGAAGCCTCGCGCTTCACGGAGCTGCGCGGCGTGCTGGAGGCCCTGCATGCGCGGGACAAGCAGGAGCTGATCGAGCGCCTGGATGCGCTGGAAGCCCATCTGGTCAGCCGCGCCCAGGAGTCGGACAACAGCACGGCCGCCTATGTGGGGCAGCTGGAGCAGCAGGTGCATCAGCTCACGCAGAAATAAGCGGTCTTGGCCGAAGCCTCCGTGCTTTCGGCACGGGAATGAAAAAGGGAACCCGCGTTGACCGCGGGTTCCCTTTTTTGCTGGGCGATCTGCATCGCCCGGTGGCTCGAAGAATTACTTCTTGTCGTTGCCCAGCTGTGGCAGGGCGTTGGCGCTGCTCACGCTCAGCAGGCCGGCTTGCGAGTAGATGGCCAGCTTGGCGCGGGTGTCGATCAGGTCCAGGTTGCGCATGGTCAGCTGGCCGATGCGGTCGATGGGGCTGAAAGGCGCGTCTTCGACCTTTTCCATGGACAGACGCTCGGGAGCGTAGGTCAGATTGGGCGATTCGGTGTTCAGGATGGAGTAGTCGTTGCCGCGGCGCAGCTCCAGCGTCACGGTGCCGGTCACGGCGCGCGCCACCCAGCGCTGCGAGGATTCGCGCAGCATGATGGCCTGGGGGTCGAACCAGCGGCCCTGGTACAGCAGACGGCCCAGGCGCAGGCCGTTGATGCGGTACTGCTCGATGGTGTCTTCGTTGTGGATGCCGGTCACCAGGCGCTCGTAGGCGATGTGCAGCAGGGCCATGCCCGGGGCTTCGTAGATGCCGCGGCTCTTGGCTTCGATGATGCGGTTTTCGATCTGGTCGCTCATGCCCAGGCCATGGCGGCCGCCGATGCGGTTCAGCTCCAGGAAGACTTCCACGGCATCGGTGTATTCCTTGCCGTTGATGGCCACGGGGCGGCCTTCTTCGAAGGTGATGGAGACTTCTTCAGCCTTGACTTCAACTTCAGGCTTCCAGAAAGCTACGCCCATGATGGGGTTCACGATGCGGATGCCGGAGTTCAGGAACTCCAGATCCTTGGCTTCGTGGGTGGCGCCCAGCATATTGGAGTCGGTGGAGTAGGCCTTTTCGGCCGACATCTTGTAGCCGAAACCTTCCTTGGTCATGAAG
>JAFAIY010000577.1 GCA_019236485.1 Comamonas sp.
GAACGCAATCCCACTGCCACAGTCCATCACGGACGGCGCCGATGGTTAGCCGCAGCCGCTCTTCGCTTTGACGCAGCGCATCCCGCAAGACCTCGTCCTGCGTGACATCCAGGATATAGCCATGCCACAGCACCGATCCATCCTGCGAGGATTGCGGCCTGGCATGGCCCTGCAGCCAATGCAGGGTACCGTCGGGGCGGTTGACGCGGTACTTGTACGCCCAATCGCTTTGGCTGCGCACGGCTCGAACAATGGACTCCCTCAGCTCTGGAAGATCTTGCTTGTCGATGTACAGGGCAAAGCGCGACAAGGCATCCCCAGCGCCCGGCGCATCAATGCAGTGCATGGCATAGAAGCCGGGGTTGGCGAAAGGCAGGACATAGTTCCCCTCGGAGTCCAAGCCATATTGAAACAAGCCTCCCGGCACCTCCTGCGACAGGTGCGTCAGGCGCTGTTCGGTCTGCACACGCTGCTCTTCCTCACGCCGCCGCTGGAACACCAACCAGGCGATCAGCAGTCCCCCCAGGAGAATCAGCAGCGTGCCCACACCGTTGCGCCACAGGCTCTGCCGAATGGTTTCGTTCAAAGGGCCGTAGACGGCTTGGCGATCCAGCCCCGTGCTCACGAGAACAGGAAATCCGCTCACCCTGGTCCAGGCGTACATGCGCTGTATGCCATCAGACCCCGCCTGCACCTCGTACGTACCTCCCGATACGCCGGGCGTGAACAGCGCCACACGCTCCCTGGGCACCTTGCCGCCCAGAACGCTGTCCTGCCGCTGCGAACGGGCCAGATAAGCCCCATCCTCACGCAGCAGCACTATCACGTCGCGCTGGCTGTCGAAGATGGTCTGCAACTGCCTGGACAGATATTCCGGTGACAGCGACAGCACCAGAACGCCCGAGAATTTTCCATTGCGATGCAAGGCTCGACTCAGCTGGATGCTCCATTGCTGGGACACACGTCCTCGCACGGGATGGCCGATAAAAGTGCCCTGCGTCAGACTATTGAGATGCACCTGGAAATGCTCGCGGTCCAAGATAGAGACCGCCCGCTTGGGCCGGGCCGGTGCATCCAGGCTCGAATACACCACCCGCCCCTGCGCGTCCGCCACGGACACTTGGACGATGGTGCCCGCCGGGTAGGACTGCCGGACGCTGGCGACGGCACGCTCAAACGCGACGGGGTCGCCCGACTCATAGTCGTTGACCATCTCGCGCAGAGAATAGTCCAGACCCGAGAACATGGCCGCGACCTGCGCCGAAATCGCATGCGACATCTGGGTAACACGCAGCCAGGCCTGCTCCTGCGTGTAGTGCTGCAAATACCTGTGGCTGGATAGAAGCGCCGCCCAGTACCCCCCTGCCGCGAACACCATAAAGCAGACGCCCGCGATGATGGCGAGCGATTTTCTGGCGCGTGAACGGGAAGGGAGATGGGATTTTTTGAGACGCAGAGGCATGAGCAAAATGAGAGAAGCACAAAACTTTGCAGCGCCACTCGCCATCCCATCATGAACTCAGGACACGGCAAGCTGCTGGGCGCAACAGTCCAGAGAACCGTGGATATCTGGCGCCGCATAGACCTGAGCCCCCTGCTGCCCCATACCTCCATCACGCAGGCTGTTCATATTACACCCGGATACATCCAGGCAACCCTCGCCATGCTCAGCTTCAAACACCTGGCTGGAATGGGGCTTGCCGACGCAGCACATTCTGCCCGGCAGCGGCAAGGCCATAGAAGCGCGGACTGCCACGAGAAGCTTTTCTCAGAATTCGACCCACTTGGCGCCAGTCCTTCGGGCACTCTCCTTGGAAGCCGATCTGCTACCTCTCGCGTCCCCGTTGACCAGGCTTATAGCGGCGATGCCACCAGCTGCAGATCGCGCAGGGCAAACGCCGCGAAAGCCTGAGGCTCCAGCGGCCGGCTGTACCAATAGCCCTGCATGTCCTCACAGCCATAGGCTTGCAGCAACTGGGCCTGTTCGGCGGTTTCCACCCCTTCGGCGATGGTGCGCAGGCCCAGGCTCTGAGCCATGCGGATGATGGCCATGACAATCGCCT
>JAFAIY010000633.1 GCA_019236485.1 Comamonas sp.
CTTCATGCGCATCGCCGCCACCATCGTGGTCGAGCGCGACGGCCACAAGGCCATGGTGATCGGCCAGGGCGGCGAGCGCCTCAAGCGCATCTCCACCGAAGCGCGCCAGGAGCTGGAAAAGATTCTGGATGCCAAGGTCTTCCTGGAGATCTGGGTCAAGGTGAAGTCGGGCTGGGCCGACGACGAAGCCCGGGTCAAATCCTTCGGCTATGAGTGATTACCTTGCGGCGCCGTGAATGTGGCGCCTCAAGCTATCATTTCCTGACCAAGGCCTCTGCTGAGGCCTTTTCTTTTCTCTGACTCTTTCCGTGGCAGCCAAACGCGTCAGCGACGAACCCGCATACATCCTCCATCAGTACGACTGGAGCGAGTCCAGCCTGATCCTGGAGGTGTTCACGCGCCATCGCGGGCGAGTGGCGCTGGCCGCCAAGGGGGTCAAGCGCCATACCTCCAACTTCCGTCCCGTGCTGCTGCCGCTGCAGCCGCTCAAGCTCAGCTACAGCCTGGGCGCCGAAGGCAATGCCGAGATCCATACGCTCAAGGGCGCGGAATGGGTGGGCGGCCATGTCATGCCCCAGGGCGATGCTCTGTGGTCCGGCATGTATCTGAACGAGCTGCTGCTGCTGCTGCTGGCGCGCGACGACCCCTATGCGGCGCTGTTCGACATCTATGCGGGCGTGGTGCGCGTGCTGGCCGGCCAGCATGGCGGCACGACCGAGGCCATAGAGCCCGTGCTGCGTGCCTTTGAGCTGGTGCTGCTGCGCGAGCTGGGCCATCTGCCCGAGCTGACCCAGGAAAGCACCACGCTGAGCGAGGTTCAGGCCGGCCTGCGCTACACCCTGGTGGCCGACGGCGGCCTGCGCCAGGCCTCGGAGCGCGAGCGCGCCGCGCTCACGGGCCGGCAGTGGCAGAGCATAGAGCTGGCGCTGCAGGCCGACCAGCCTTTTCCCCGCACCCTCCATGCCCTGGCCGAGCCCGAAGTGGCCCAGGCCCTGAAGCCGCAATTGCGCAATCTTCTGCAATACCATTGCGGCTCAACCATGCTGCGCACCCGCCAGCTGATGATGGATCTGCAATCGCTATGAAACCTTCCGCCTCTTTGCGTACCGCGCTCTCGGTCAATGTCAACAAGGTGGCGCTGCTGCGCAATACCCGCCATCTGGGCATACCCTCAGTCACGCGTGCCGCCGAGATCTGCCTGCAAGCCGGTGCGCAGGGCATCACCATCCACCCGCGCCCCGACGAGCGCCATATCCGCGCTCAGGACGTGTTCGATCTCCATGCCTTGATGCAGTCCTGGCCCCAGGCCGAGTTCAATATCGAAGGCAACCCCACGCAGAACCTGATGGACTTCATCCGTCAGACGCGCCCGCACCAGGCCACCTTTGTGCCCGACAGCGAAGACCAGTTCACCAGCGACCATGGCTGGAGCTTTCCGCAGGATGCCGAGCGCCTGGCGCCCCTGATCGCCGAGTGCAAGGCCCTGGGCGTGCGCGTGAGCCTGTTCATGGACCCCGTTCCCGAGCAGATGGCGGCGGCCAAGGCCGTGGGCGCCGACCGCGTGGAGCTGTATACCGAGCCTTTTGCGGCCAACTGGGGCCTGGCCGACCAGGAGCATCAGCTGCAGGTCTATGCCAAGGCCGCGCAGGCCGCGCTGGATGCGGGTCTGGGCATCAATGCCGGCCACGATCTGAACCGCGACAATCTCGCGGCCTTTGTGGCGCGCGTGCCTGGCCTGGCCGAGGTCTCCATCGGCCATGCGCTGATCGCCGATGCGCTGGAGCTCGGCTATGCCGAGACCGTCAAGGCCTACCAGGCCTGCATCGACGCCGGAATGGCACACAAGCAGTCCTGAAAACATAGCTGCCTGCGCTTGATGCATGGGCGCTGAAGCCCGACTGGACCGCAAAGGAGCAAGCAATGATCTACGGCATAGGCACGGATATCTGTGATGTGCGCCGCATCCGTACCAGTCTGGAGCGGCATGGCGAACGCTTTGCGCAAAAAGTGCTGGCCGATGGCGAGCTGGCGACCTGGAAGGCCCGCAGCGAGCGCTGGCCCGAGCGCGGCATCCGCTATCTGGCCACGCGCTTTTCGGCCAAGGAAGCGTTCAGCAAGGCCATAGGCCTGGGCATGCGCATGCCCATGACCTGGAAGCATTGCGAAGTCATCAAGCTGCCCAGCGGCCAGCCCGCGATCCGTCTGCATGGCGAGCTCAAGGCATGGTTCGAGCAAAAAGGGCTGCAGGCCCATCTGTCCGTGACCGACGAGAGCGATTACGCGGCCAGCTTCTGCGTGGTCGAAACCAAGACCTCCCCCTGAGCCGCTGCGCGGCTTCCCCCTGGGGGCGGTCGGCTGTGCTGCGGGGCGGCCCTTGCTGCCGGCCTCTGGCTCCGGCCTTCAAGTTCACTCTTTTTTGGAAGCATTTATGAGCATGCATGCACCCCTCATCATCGACATCGCCGGAACAGCGCTGACCGATGTGGACCGCGCGCGTCTGGCCCACCCGCTGGTGGGCGGCATCATTCTTTTCAAGCGCAACTGGGAAGACCGGGCCATGCTGGTGCAGCTGTGCGCCGACATCAAGGCCGTCAAGCCCGATCTGCTGATCTGCGTGGATCATGAGGGCGGGCGCGTGCAGCGTTTCCGTACCGACGGCTTCACCCATCTGCCGCCCATGCGCGCCCTGGGCCAGATGTGGATGGAGGACGGCGTGCGCAGCGGCCGGGGCACAAAGCACCG
>JAFAIY010000001.1 GCA_019236485.1 Comamonas sp.
GCCTATGCGCTGGCCTTCGCGCAGGAAGGTGCAAATGTGGTGATCAACGACATCCGCGCCGAAGCCGCCCAGGCCGTGGCCGACGAGGTCAAGGCCGCGGGCGGCCGGGCGCTGGCCAATACCGGCGACATCACCACCGTGGCGGGCGCCCAGTCCATCCTGGAGGCCACGCTGGCCGAGTTCGGCGATGTGCAGGTCATCGTCAACAACGCCGGCGTGCTGCGCGACCGCATGTTCCTGTCCCTGTCCGAGGAGGACTGGGACATGGTGATGCGCGTGCACCTGCGCGGCCACTTCTGCATGGCCAAGGTGTTCGGCGGCTACTGGCGCGACCAGAAGAAGGCCGGCAAGCCCGTGGATGCGCGCATCATCAACACCAGCTCGGGCGCTGGCCTGCAGGGCTCGATAGGCCAGAGCAATTACGCGGCGGCCAAGGCCGGCATCGCGGGCCTGACCCTGGTGCAGGCGGCCGAGCTGGCGCGCTACGGCATCACGGCCAACTGCCTGGCTCCGGCGGCGCGCACCTCCATGACCGAAGGCGCCATGCCCGATATGGTCAAGAAGCCCGAGTCGGGCTTCGATGTCTGGGACCCGATGAACGTGGCCTCCATCGTCGTCTGGCTGGGCAGCAGCCAGTCCGCGCATGTGACGGGCCGCTGCTTCGAAGCCAAGGGCGGCGAGCTGTCCGTGGCCGATGGCTGGTTCACCGGCAAGATCAATGACAAGCAGGCGCGCTGGGAGCCCGCCGAGCTCAGTGGCGTGGTCGACCGCCTGATCGCCGAAGGCAAGGCGCCGCAAAAGGTCTACGGCAGCTGATTGAGGCCGGGCGGGGTCTGCCTCGAGCCCGGCATTCGCAATTCGATGAAGAACTCAGGACGCGAGCCATCATGGATTTAAGTCTGAACGAAGAACAAAAAATGATCGCTGAAAGCGCGGCGGTGTTTCTGCAGGAAAAAAGCAGCACGGCCCAGGTGCGCAAGGCGGCCGAAGCAGGCGGCCTGGACCGTGGCCTGTGGCAGGAGGCCGTGGAGCTGGGCTGGTGCGGCGTGGCCCTGCCCGAGGCCGCCGGCGGCATGGGCCTGGGTCTGCGCGAGCTGGCGCTGCTGCAGGAGCGCATGGGCTACCACCTGGCCTGCCTGCCGTTTTTCGACGCGGTCGTCGCCATGACGCCGCTGTGGCGGGCGCTGAGCCAGACCGAGCAGGGCTTGCCAGTGGTTGAGCGACTGGCTCAGTCTGGCCAGATCTGCGTGCTGGGCATGACGGTGCGCGGCGAGCTGCCCAAGGCCGCGACTATCAAAGTGGATGGTGACGCCCTGGTACTCAACGGCCAGTGGAGCCAGGTGGGCTCGGGTGCGCATGCCGATGTGTTCCTGCTGAGCGCGACGCTGCCTTGTGGCTCGCTGGGTCTGCTGGAAGTCAGCGCCAAGGCCGAAGGCCTGAGCGTTGAAGCTTTGCCCACGGTGGATGCCACGCGCAGCAGCGCCCATGTGAGTGCCGTGAATGTGCAACTGACGGGTGCTGCCGTGCTCATCCATGGCGAGGCACTGAACAAGTTGTGGGCGCAGACCCGCAATTTCGCTGCGATTGGCCTGGCCGCCGAGCAGGTGGGCGTGGCCGAGCGCGCACTCGA
The DNA here is from genome assembly GCA_019236485.1 of Comamonas sp. Taxonomy (GTDB): domain Bacteria; phylum Pseudomonadota; class Gammaproteobacteria; order Burkholderiales; family Burkholderiaceae_C; genus Comamonas. Next base: position 1,631 of record JAFAIY010000001.1, read on the forward strand.
TCTGGCCGTGGACTACACCAAGGAACGCCAGCAGTTCGGCAAGGCCGTGGCCAGCTTCCAGGGCGTCAAGCACCGCGCGGCGCAGATGCTGGTCAAGGTCGAGACCGCGCGCTCGGCGGTTTATGCAGCAGCTTTCATAGCTGATAGCGCAGATGAATCCACGGACCTGAGCTACTTTGCCGCCCAAGCCCGCACGGACGCTACGGAAGCCGCTCTCTTTTGCACTAGCGAAAGCATTCAGCTGCATGGCGGCGTGGGCTTTACCTGGGAGTTCGACCCCCACCTGTTCTTCCGCCGCGCCCAGGCCAGCAGCCAGCGCCTGGGCAGCGTGGAGCAGTGGCGCGAGCAGGTGGCCGCGCGTTTGTTGGACGAGCAGCTTGCGGAGGCAGCATGAAGATGCAGGAATCGGAAATCAATGAAGCGTTCCGCGCCGAGGTGCGTGAATGGATGGGACAGCATCTGACCGGCAGGTTCGCGCCGCTCAAGCATGCGAGCGGCCTGGGCGCCGAGGGCTATGACGCCCAACTGGCCAAGGAGTGGGAGCAGGAGCTGGCTAAGGGCGGCTGGACCGGCCTGGGCTGGGAGACGCAATACGGCGGCCGCAATCTGCCGCTGGCCCAGCAGGTGATCTTCCATGAGGAATATGTGCGCTGCGGCGGCCCGGGCCGCATAGGCCATATAGGCGAGACCCTGCTCGCACCCACGCTGATGGCCTATGGCACGCCCGAGCAAAAAGCACGCTTTCTGCCCGGAATTCTGGCCGGCACCGACTACTGGGCCCAGGGCTATTCCGAGCCCGGCGCAGGCTCCGATCTGGCCGCGATTCGCACCAAGGCGCGCCGAGACGAATCTACGGGCGAGTGGGTGATTGACGGCCAGAAGGTCTGGACCTCATGGGCCCATGAGTCCGAATGGATCTTCGTGTTGGCCCGTACCGAAGAGGGCAGTGCACGCCATGCGGGCCTGAGCCTGCTGCTGGTGCCCATCAGGCAGGCCGGTGTGGAAGTGCGGCCGATTCGCCAGATCACCGGCACCTCGGAATTCAACGAGGTCTTCTTCGACGGTGCGCGCACCGATGGCGCCCTGCACCTGGGCCCCGTCGGCGATGGCTGGAAAGTGGCCATGTATCTGCTGGG
>JAFAIY010000202.1 GCA_019236485.1 Comamonas sp.
CAATGCCTGGGTACGCATTGCCGACCTGGCCCTGCTGTATGTGATGCTGGCCCTGGGGCTGAATATCGTGGTGGGCTATGCGGGCCTGCTGGACCTGGGCTATGTGGCTTTCTATGCCGTGGGCGCCTATATGTTCGGGCTCATGGCCTCGCCCCATCTCGCGGAAACCTTCGAGGGCTTTGTGGCCATGTTTCCCAACGGGCTGCATACCTCGATCTGGCTGGTGATCCCGCTGGGAATGCTGCTGGCCGCGGGTGCCGGGGTGCTGCTGGGCCTGCCCGTGCTGCGCCTGCGCGGCGACTATCTGGCCATCGTGACCCTGGGCTTCGGCGAGATCATCCGCATCTTTATCAACAACCTGGACCAACCCCTCAACATCACCAACGGCCCCAAGGGCATAGGGCAGATCGACTCGGTCAAGATATTCGGCCTGGACCTGGCCAAGCGCCAGGAGATCTTCGGCTTCGACATCGCCTCGGTCACGCTGTACTACTACCTGTTCCTGGCCCTGGTGCTGTTCACCATCCTGATCTGCTACCGCCTGCAGGACTCGCGCATAGGTCGCGCCTGGATGGCGATCCGCGAGGACGAGATCGCGGCCAAGGCCATGGGCATCAATGTGCGCAATATGAAGCTGCTGGCCTTCGGAATGGGGGCCTCGTTCGGTGGCGTGGCCGGCTCCATGTTCAGCGCCTTCCAGGGCTTTGTCTCGCCGGAGTCGTTCAGCCTCATGGAGTCGGTGATGATCGTGGCCATGGTGGTGCTGGGCGGGCTCGGTCATATCCCGGGCGTGATCCTGGGGGCGGTGCTGCTGTCGGCCTTGCCCGAGGTGCTGCGCTATGTGGCTGGCCCGCTGCAGGAGATGACGGGCGGTCGCCTGGACGCCTCGATTCTGCGCCAGCTGCTGATCGCCCTGGCCATGATAGTCATCATGCTCATGCGACCGCGCGGCCTGTGGCCGACGCCCGAGCATGGCCAGAGCCTGAACCGTCCGTCCTGATGACGGCGAAGACAAGGAATTGAGCTGATATGGCAGAGAGCACGACTTCCACGGTTCTGCAGGTCTCGGACATCTCCAAGCGCTTTGGCGGCCTGCAGGCGCTTTCGGGGGTGGGCATGAAGATCGAGCGGGGCCAGGTCTACGGCCTGATCGGTCCCAACGGCGCGGGCAAGACCACTTTCTTCAATGTGATCACGGGGCTGTACGCGCCGGACACCGGCACTTTCGAGCTGGCCGGCAAGCCCTACGAGCCGACGGCGGTGCACAAGGTGGCCAGGGCCGGCATTGCGCGCACCTTCCAGAACATCCGCCTGTTTGCGGAGATGACGGCGGTGGAGAACGTGATGGTGGGGCGCCATGTGCGCACGCACTCGGGTCTGATTGGCGCCGTGCTTCGCACCCCGCGCTTCAAGGCCGAGGAGGCCGCGATCCGTGCCCGCGCGCGCGAGCTGCTCGACTATGTGGGCATTGCCAAATATGAGGTGTTCAAGGCGCGCACCCTGTCCTATGGCGACCAGCGCCGGCTCGAGATCGCGCGGGCGCTGGCGACCGATCCGCAGCTGATCGCGCTCGACGAGCCCGCGGCCGGCATGAATGCCACCGAGAAAATCCAGCTGCGCGAGCTGATAGACCGCATCCGCAAGGACGGCCGCACCATCTTGCTGATCGAGCACGACGTGAAGCTGGTGATGGGCCTGTGCGACCGGGTGACGGTGCTGGACTACGGCAAGCCGATTGCCGAAGGCACGCCGGCCGAAGTGCAGAGGAACGAAAAAGTGATAGCCGCCTACCTGGGCACCGGAGGCCATTGAAGATGGAAGAACAAGTGCAGGAACGTCCCCAGGCTGCCAAGCCCGCGGCCCAGGTGCTGCTGCAGGTCAGCGGCCTGAAAGTGGCTTATGGCGGCATCCAGGCCGTCAAGGGGGTGGATTTCGAGGTGCGCCAGGGCGAGCTGGTTTCGCTGATAGGCTCCAACGGCGCCGGCAAGACCACCACCATGAAGGCCGTCACGCGCGGCCTGCCCGTGGCCGACGGCGATATCTTCTATATGGGTCGCAGCATCAAGGGCAAGGGCGCCTGGGATCTGGTGTCCGAAGGTCTGGTCATGGTGCCCGAAGGGCGCGGCGTGTTTGCGCGCATGACCATCACCGAGAACCTGCTCATGGGCGCCTACACGCGCAACGACAAGGCCGGCATCCAGGCCGATATCGAGCGCATGTTCGGCATCTTCCCGCGGCTCAAGGAGCGCAAGGATCAGCTCGCGGGCACCTTGTCGGGCGGCGAACAGCAGATGCTGGCCATGGCGCGCGCGCTGATGAGCCAGCCCAAGGTGCTGCTGCTCGACGAGCCTTCCATGGGGCTGTCGCCCATCATGGTGGACAAGATTTTCGAGGTGGTCAGCGATGTCTACGCGCTGGGCGTGACCATGGTGCTGGTGGAGCAGAACGCCAGCCGCGCGCTGGCGCTGGCCGACCGCGGCTATGTGATGGAGTCGGGCCTCATCACCATGAGCGGTGCCGGCCAGGCTCTGCTCAACGATCCGCGCGTGCGCGCCGCCTATCTGGGCGAATAGGCCATGGGCCTGGTTCGGGGCGGGTCCATCAGGGACGCAGGGCCCGAGCCGGGTCTGAATTCCCCTGAAACAACGCTTTTTGACAAAAAAATGACGTTTTTGTGATGAATTGATTTGTTTTATTCTGTTCGTTTTATTTCTTTTTTATTCTGTTTAATAAATTAAAGAAATTTACATATGAGTAAAAGAAATTTTTAGAACTCAAGCGCGCGCGTCGAGGTCTTGCTGCAGCGCCATAATCCGGCCCTGGTTCAACATCCAGGAAGCGCCATGAGCTGGTTGCAATCCATTCCCGTCGGCGTCCAGACCGTGGTGCTGCTGATGCTCAGCAATGTCTTCATGACCATGGCCTGGTACGGGCATCTGAAGAATCTGGCCACGGCCCCCTGGCATGTGGCGGCGCTGATCAGCTGGGGCATCGCTCTGTGCGAATACCTGCTGCAGGTGCCGGCCAACCGCATAGGCCATACCGAGTTCAGCGTGGCCCAGCTGAAGATCATGCAGGAGGTGATCACGCTCTCGGTCTTCGTGCCGTTTGCCATGCTCTACCTGAACCGGCCGCTCAAACGGGATTTCCTCTGGGCGGGCCTGTGCATGGTCGGTGCCGTGTATTTTATTTTTCGTGGAGCTTGAAGGGGTGTCTCAAAGGCGCGCAGAAACGCACAAAGACTCAAGAGTAAACTTCGCCCCGTTCAAGCCGGGAGCCATGCTCTGTTGCACTGAGTCGCCTGGTTTCGTTTTTCCCCGGTAAGGAGCATTCATGCTGTTTGGCAAGTTATTGCCGCGCGAAGGCAATTTTTTCGAGATGTTCAATCAACATGCGGACCGCATCGTTGAAGCAGCACACGCCTTCTCGCAGCTCGTCGCCAACTATAACGATCCACATTTGCGCGAAAAGTACAACGTGGACGTGGACAACGCGGAGCGCGCTGCGGATCGTGTGACGCACGATGTCAGCAAGCTGCTGCACAAGACCTTCATCACCCCGCTGGATCGCGAGCACATCCACTCGCTGATCAACACCATGGACGATGTAGCCGACCTGATCCAGGACTCGGCCGAGACCATGGCGCTGTACGACGTACGCCTGATGACCGAAGAGATCACGCGTCTGACGGATCTGTGCGTGCGCTGCTGCGAGCGCCTGCGCGACGCCGTCAAGCTGCTGGACCGTCTGGCCGATCCGGCCATCGTCGACGCCATGCACAAGACCTGTGAGGAAATCGACCGCCTGGAAAGCGACGCCGACCGCGTGATGCGCTCCGCGATGAGCAAGCTGTTCCGCGAAGAGCCCGATGTGCGCGAGGTGATCAAGCTCAAGGCCATCTATGAGCTGCTGGAAACCATCACGGACCGTTGCGAGGACGTGGCGAACCTGATCGAGGGCATCGTCCTCGAGAATTCCTGATTCTCGCCGGAGTTCGATGATGGAACCCGTACAGGCAGCCCTGTGGGTTGTGATTTTGCTGGTGGTGCTGGCCCTGCTGTTCGACTTCATGAACGGCTTTCACGACGCCGCCAATTCCATTGCCACCGTGGTTTCCACGGGTGTGCTCAAGCCCACGCAGGCCGTGGTGTTCGCCGCGTTCTTCAACGTGGTGGCGATCTTTATCTTCCACCTGAGCGTGGCCGCCACGGTGGGCAAGGGCATTGTGCAGCCGAACGTGGTCGACACCCATGTGGTCTTCGGCGCCCTGGTCGGCGCCATCGCCTGGAATGTCATCACCTGGATCTATGGCATTCCCAGCAGCTCCTCGCATGCGCTGATCGGCGGCATCGTGGGCGCGGTGATGGCCAAGGCCGGCGCCGGTGCTCTGATTGCCGGCGGTATCTGGAAGACCGTGGTCTTCATCTTTGTCTCGCCGGTGCTGGGCTTTTTGCTGGGTTCGCTGATGATGGTGCTGGTGGCCTGGATCTGCCGTCGTACCAGCCCCAACAAGGTGGACCGCTGGTTCCGCCGCCTGCAACTGGTATCAGCAGGCGCCTACAGCCTGGGCCATGGCGGCAATGATGCGCAAAAGACCATCGGTATCATCTGGTTGCTGCTGATCGCCACCGGCTATGCCAATGCCGGCGATGCCTCGCCCCCGACCTGGACCATTGTCTGCTGCTATATGGCCATCGGCCTGGGCACCATGTTCGGCGGCTGGCGCATCGTGAAGACCATGGGTCAGAAGATCACCAAGCTCAAGCCCGTGGGCGGCTTCTGTGCCGAAAGCGGCGGTGCTCTGACCCTGTTCCTGGCGACCTTTCTGGGCGTGCCGGTCTCGACGACCCACACCATCACCGGCGCCATCGTGGGCGTGGGCTCCACCCAGCGT
>JAFAIY010000264.1 GCA_019236485.1 Comamonas sp.
GGGCCGGGTGGGCGATCACGGCCAGCCCGCCGGCGTTGACGATCCAGTTCACGGCATCGCGCAGCCTGGCCCAGGTGTGGGGAACGTAGCCGGGCTTGCCCTCGGTCAGGTAGTGGCGGAAGACATCGTAGGTGTCGCTGCAGACCCTGGTTTCCACCAGATAGCGGGCGAAATGCGTGCGGGAGATCAGCTCGGGGTTGCCCGCATGGCGCAGCGCGCCCTCGTAGGCTCCGGCAATGCCGGCCTGCTCGAGTTGCCGCGCCATTTCGCGGGCACGCGGGCCGCGGCCGTTGCGGGTGTCGTACAGGCCCTGGCTCAGGGCCGCGTCGTCGGCATCGAAGCCCAGGCCCACGATATGCACGGTATGGCCCGCAAAGCTGACCGAGATCTCGGTGCCCGTCAGATAGTCGAGTCCTGCGGCATGGGCCGCCGCGGCCGCCCGGTGCTGGCCGCCGACCTCATCATGGTCGGTCAGCGCCCACAGTTCCACGCCGCGCGCAGCGGCACGCTCGGCCAGCTGTTCGGGAGTCAAAGTACCGTCCGACACCACGGAGTGACAGTGCAGATCGGCGTTCAAGTAGTTTCTGGACACGGCTTCATTGTAGGCGTGGCCTCGATCCCGGGGCCTGACGGCAACCCTCGGGCGCCGGTTGTGTAACAAAGTTTAATTTTCTGCGCAAGCCGCCGATGAACGATGGAACGCATGCACGTATTGGCCAGATGAGCTGGCGAAGCAGCCTTGCGCAAGTGTTGATGAGGCGAAAGAGTTCATGAGATTGAATCAGTTCACGGTGGCCCAGAAGCTTTGGGCCTTGGTTCTCGGCCTGTTGGCCGGCATGCTGTTGTTGGCCGCCGGCAGCCTGGTGTATTTGAATAATGTCTTTGGCGAGACGGCACGCCAGGTCGATCAGACCCAGACCACGGCCTCCCTGGCCAGCGAGTGGCGTCATCTGACCGAGCTCAGCGTGGACCGCTCCGTCGTGGCGGCCATGGCCACCGAGGAAAAGCTGGTCGAGCAGCAGCGCAAGCTGATGAGCGACGGCATCGCGCGCATCAACGAGCTGCAAAAGCAGGTGGTCGAGCTGGCGCGTGACGCCGACTCGCGCAAGTCGCTGGAGCAGGTTGCCGAGCTGCGCCGCAAGACCCTGGAGGCCAACTCCGCCGCGCAGCAGGCTCGCTCCAACAACGACTTCGCTGCGGCCTTCGACGTCGTGGAAAAGCAGCTGCGGCCCGCGACCCGGGAATATCTGGATGCGCAGCAAAAATTTGTGGAGCTGCAGGAGCAGCGTCGGAATCAGGCGATTGCCGAAGGTAGAAACAGTCAGTTCAAGGCCTATGTGGTGATTGCAGTGGTCTGCGGCCTGATCGTGGTACTGGGTCTGATTACTGCGACCTTGATCCTTCGCACCATCACCCGTCCGCTGCATGATGCCGTGGGTCTGGCCGACAGCATTGCCGAGGGCGATCTGACCGTCTCGGTCAGCCACCAGCGCCACGATGAGCTGGGCCGTCTGCTCAAGTCCCTGAACGCCATGACGCAGCGCCTGCGCTCGGTGGTCGGCCAAGTGCGCTCGGGCGTGGAATCCGTGTCCTCGGCTTCGGGCCAGATTGCCACGGGCAACCAGGACCTGTCGGCGCGCACCGAACAGACGGCGGCCAACCTTGAGGAAACCGCAGCCAGCATGGAAGAGCTGACGGCCACCGTGACCCAGTCCGCCGATACGGCGCGCCAAGCCAACCAGCTGGCCTCGAGCGCGGCCCAGGCCGCCGAGCAGGGCGGCCGCGTGGTGGAGCAGGTGGTGCAGAGCATGGCGCAGATCACCGACAGCAGCCGCAAGATTGCGGACATCATCGGCGTGATCGACTCCATCGCTTTCCAGACCAATATCCTGGCGCTGAATGCGGCCGTGGAAGCGGCCCGTGCCGGCGAGCAGGGCCGGGGCTTTGCGGTGGTGGCGGGCGAGGTGCGCAGCCTGGCCCAGCGCAGCGCCGAGGCGGCCAAGGAGATCAAGCAGCTCATTACCACCAGCGTGGACAATGTGCAGTCGGGCTCGCAGCAGGTGGA
>JAFAIY010000432.1 GCA_019236485.1 Comamonas sp.
CTGAGCGGCGATCTGCAGCTCAGCGGCCAGGGCCGGTGGGTGGACTCGCGCCTGCATTTCAACGGCGAAGCCGCTGCCAGCCCCGAGCGCGAAGCGGCCCTCGCCAATCTGCTCAATATCCTGGGGCGCCGCCAAGGCACGCGCTCCATCATCACCTTTGGTTGACCCATGACTCAGCATTCAACCTTCGTCTGGCGCAATACTCTCAAATCCATAGCTGCAGCCGCCGTCATCGCCTGCGCCGGCAGCGCGGTTCATGCCCAGAGCACGCCCAGCCTGCGCCCCGGCGAACCCGTGACGCTGAACTTCACCAACGCCGACATCGAAGCCGTCTCGCGCGCCATCGCCGCCATCACCAACCGCAACGTGGTGGTGGATCCGCGCGTCAAAGGCCAGATCACGCTGCTGACCGACAAGGCCGTGTCGCCGGCCACGGCCTACCAGCAGTTCCTGGCCGCGCTGCGCATGCAGGGCTTTACCGTGGTCGAGTCCGCGGGGCTGTTCAAGGTCATTCCCGAAGCCGATGCCAAGCTGCAGGCCAACGAGGTGGCCATCAGCAGCGGTGGTCGCGGCGGCCATGCGGCGGGCGGCCAGGTGGTCACCCAGATCTTCAAGCTCAACTACGAGAACGCCAACAATCTGGTGCCGGTACTGCGCCCGTTGATCAGTCCCAACAACACCATCAACGTCAACCCCGGCAACAACTCCCTGGTCATCACCGACTACGCGGACAATCTGCAGCGCATCTCGCGCATCATTGCCAGCACCGACATCTCCAACGCCACCGAGGTGGAAGTGATACCGCTGCGCCATGCGGTGGCCGCCGATATGGTGGCCCTGGTCAACCGGCTGCTCGAAGGCGGCGGCGCCATGGCCGGCGCGGTGCCGACGGCCGCGGGTGCCACGGCCGGCCAGAGCGACAACAGCTTCCGCACCTCCATACTCGCCGAGCCGCGCAGCAACTCCGTGCTGATCCGCGCCGCCAACCCCGCCAAGCTCGCGCAGATCCGCTCGCTGATCGCGCGCCTGGACCAGCCGGCCATGACCGGCAGCGGGGACGAAGGCAATATCCATGTCATCTACCTGAAGAACGCCGATGCGGTCTCGCTGGCGGCCACGCTGCGCGCGGCCATCAACGCCCAGACCTCGGCGGCCAGCGCTCTCGGCGTGCAGGCCGGCAGCGCCATCGCGGGCGCTACCGGCACCGCCGGCACCGGCTCGCAGCCCGTGGTTTCGCGCGGCACGGACGGCAGCGCCACCCTGGGCCTGGGCGGCGGCACCACGGGCCCGAGCTCCAAATTCGGCACCGCACAACAGCCGTCCACGGGCGGCATGATCCAGGCCGACCCGACCACCAACTCACTGATCATCACCGCGCCGGGGCCGCTATACCGCCAGCTGCGCGCCGTCATCGACAAGCTCGACGGCCGCCGCGCCCAGGTGCTGATCGAGGCCTTGATCGTGGAGGTCTCGGCCGACAAGGCCGCCCAGTTCGGCGTGCAGTGGAGCTCCATCATCCGCAACAACGGCCGCATCGTGGGCGTGCTGGGCAACGGCACCTCGGTCAACGGCATTCCCAATATCTTCGGCGTCTCGGGCGCGGTCAGCAGCCTGATCAACAGCGGCAGCACCTCGGATGCCGGCGCCGCCGCTCTGAGCGGCATGAAGGGCATGAACCTGGGCTTCACCCAAAGCGTCAACGGCAACACCAGCCTGGGCGCGCTGGTCAATCTGATGCAGGGGGATGCGGACACCAACATCCTGTCCACGCCGAATCTGATGACCCTGGACAACGAGGAAGCCAGCATCATGGTCGGCGAGAACGTGCCCTTCCCCACGGGCTCCTACGCCAACACCTCCACCAGCGGCACGGTCAACCCCTTCACCACCTACGAGCGCAAGGACGTGGGCACGCTGCTGCGCATCCGCCCGCAGATCAACGAGAACGGCACCATCAAGATGGCCGTCTACCAGGAGAACTCGGCCGTCAAGCAGGGCACCTCCGGCAGCCTCAGCGGCGCGACCACGACCAAGCGCTCCATAGAGTCCAATGTGCTGGTCGAGGACGGCGGCATCGTGGTCCTGGGCGGACTGATCGCCGACGAGTACCAGCAGACCCAGGAGCGCGTGCCCCTGCTCGGCGACATTCCCCTGGTCGGCAATCTGTTCCGCAACACGGCCCGCTCGCGCAAGAAGACCAATCTCATGGTCTTTCTGCGCCCCATGGTGCTGCGCGATGCCAATGCCTCCAGCCAGCTCTCGCAGGACCGCTACGAAGCCATACGCGGCGCGCAGCAGACGGTGCAGCCCGATGCCAATCTGCTGATGCGCAATGTCAGCGGCGCGGCCGTCATGCCCGCTGCCGGCAGCGCCGCCCAGCCTGGTGCGGCCCAGCCTGGTGCGGCCCAGCCCAATGTCGTCATCGTGCCCGGCGCCAAGCCCGAGCTGGTGGACTTCACCCGCCCCGGCCATCCCTCGGTGGACGGCAAGCCCGTGGCGCCCGCCGCGCCGGGCGCCCTGTAAGCAAAGGCCAGGCATGCGCTATCCCCTGCCCTATGCGTTTGCGCGCAGCAGCCAGTTGCTGATCGAGGATGACGGCCAGGAGGCCGTGCTCTGGCATGGGCCCCAGCCCGACTGGTCGGCGGTTTCCGAAGTGCAGCGCAAACATGGCGTGCAGCGCTGGCAGCTGCTGGACGCGGGCGCTCTGGCCCACCGCATCAGCGCCGCCTATGCGCAAAGCGACTCCAGCGCGGCCATGGTGGTCAGCGAGGTCGAGTCCGATGCCGACCTCTCGCGCATGATGCAAGAGCTGCCGGCCGTGGAGGACCTGCTGGAGACGGCCGACGACGCGCCCATCATCCGCATGCTCAACGCCCTGCTCACCCAGGCTGCGCGCGACGGCGCCAGCGACATCCATATCGAGCCCTACGAGCGCCATTCCAGCGTGCGCTTCCGCGTCGACGGCGACCTGCGCGAAGTGGTGCAGCCCAATCGTGCGCTGCACGCGGCCCTGATCTCGCGCCTGAAGATCATGGCCGACCTGGACATCGCCGAAAAGCGCCTGCCCCAGGACGGCCGCATCAGCCTGCGCCTGGGCACGCGCGCCATCGACGTGCGCGTCTCCACCCTGCCCAGCGCCCATGGCGAACGCGCCGTGCTGCGCCTGCTGGACAAGAGCGAGAGCAAGCTCAGCCTCGAGGCCGTGGGCATGCAGGGCGAGACGCTGAGGCGCTTCACCCACCTCACGGCCCAGCCCCACGGCATCGTGCTGGTCACCGGCCCCACGGGCTCGGGCAAGACCACCACGCTGTATGCGGCGCTGCAGCGCATGGACGCCAGCCACAACAACATCATGACGGTGGAAGACCCGATCGAGTATGAGCTCGCGGGCGTGGGCCAGACGCAGATCAACAGCAAGATCGACCTGAGCTTTGCCAAGGCCTTGCGCGCCATACTGCGCCAGGACCCGGACGTGATCATGATCGGCGAAATCCGCGACTTCGAGACCGCGCAGATCGCCATCCAGGCCTCGCTGACCGGCCACCTGGTGCTGGCCACGCTGCACACCAACGACGCGCCCAGCGCCGTGACCCGTCTGATAGACATGGGCGTGGAGCCGTTTCTGCTCTCGTCCTCGCTGCTGGGCGTGCTGGCCCAGCGCCTGGTGCGCAAGATCGACAGCAGCGAGCCCAGCGGCTACAAGGGCCGCACGGGCATCTTCGAGCTGCTGGTGGTGGACGACGCCATCCGCGCGCAGATCCACCGCCAGGCCAGCGAGGCCGAGATCCGCGACACGGCCCTGGCCGCGGGCATGAGCCTGATGCGCGAGGACGGCGAACGCCTGGTGCGCGAAGGCATCACCACGCCCGAGGAAGTGCTGCGCGTCACGCGCGACTGAGCCGTGACGGTCGAGCCAGGGCATCCCTGGTCCGGGCGCCCCTAGCCGGGCGCCCCTACCCGCTCCCGGAAATACGGGCTTTGCCAGAATGGGCTGTATGCCGGCGCCGAGCCGGCTTTCATGGTCAAAACAGGCTGCATCGCTGGACTGTAGGGCGCAGGCAGCTATTCATTTGATATGGGGTCC
>JAFAIY010000464.1 GCA_019236485.1 Comamonas sp.
GTCAGCTTGTGCAGCGGCTTGAAGGCACGGCTGACCGACCAGTAAATGGCCACGGCCGCGCCCGCGATCAGCAGCAGATTGGGCAGCAGCACATGCATCAGCAGCTGGCGCACCCACTGCTGGCGCACATCGCTGCTGTCGGCCAGCATGACGACCATCTCGCCAGCACCATAGGTTTCGGCCTTGAGCACGCCCACGCGATAGGTCACGCCATCGTGTTCCTGGCTGTGGAACTCGGCCGTGGCCGTGGCCGGCACATCGAAACGTATCCAGGTATCGCCCGCGACCACATGACCTTGCAGATCGCCTACCGCATAGCCGACCTCGTCGCCCTGGTTGCGCAGAAAGTCCTCGATCGCCGGCGTCAGCGACACCAGGGGCGGCGTGCCGTCGGCAATCGAGGGGGCCAGCACGGAATCCGCCAGCGCCGGCAGCAGGCGCAGCAGCCGCTGGTCGTGCTGAGTCGAGGCCTCGTCCGCCGCGCTATAGCTAAACCAGCCGCCCATGGCCGCCAGCAGCATCAGCGGCACCAGCAGCAGCACCAGCAGGCGGAAACGCAGATTGGCGGTCATGGCAGGGCGGGTAGTGGCATCAAGAGGCGGGGACTTTTATTTCTATAGCTTCTAGCGCTTGGTGGATATCGAAATCAACGATATATCCCATCAAAACCCAGAATCTTCAGGCGCTGGAAGCTATCAATTCAGGAATCAGCTGCCTTCGGGCATCAGTTCCAGGCGGTAGCCGAAGCCGCGGATGGAACGCAGCGCCACCCCATGCGGCTCGAGCTTGCTGCGCAGGCGCGAGACATAGACCTCCACCGCATTCGGCGTGATCTCGCGGTCCCAGCCCGTGAGGGCCTGGAGTAGCTTTTCCTTGCTGGCCGGCTTGGGCGCATTCAGCAGCAGATACTCGAGCACCGTCCATTCGCGCGGGCCCAGGTCTATGGGCAGCAACCGGCCTTCGCTCTCGCCCTCCTGCGGCAGCTGGCGCGCGCCGGCACGCCGGCCCGCGGTGTCCAGCTCGATGCAGCCGAAGTTCAGCACCGCCGAGGTCGCGGCCTGGGAGCGGCGCATCAGAGCACGCAGCCGCGCCAGCAGCTCGGGCAGCTCGAAAGGCTTGACCATATAGTCGTCAGCGCCCAGATCCAGGCCCTGCACCCGGTCCTGCAGCGCATCGCGGGCCGTGAGGATCAGCACCGGCATGGCCTTGCTCTCCACCTCGCTGCTGCGCAGGCGCCGGGTCAGCTCCAGGCCGTTGATACCCGGCAGGCCGATATCGATCACGGCGACGTCAAACGCTTCCTGGGCCAATACCTCCAGCGCGCGCTCGGCGCTACCCACCCAGTCCACGGCATAGCCGGCGTCGGACAGACCCAGCTTGATACCGCTGGCCACCATCACATCATCTTCCACCAGAAGCAAACGCATAAAGTCCTACCTAGCTCAAAAACAAAAGCCGCCCAAAGGCGGCTTGCGGCAGATGTCCGTAGAAGAATCCGCCCCCGAAAAGCCCTGCAACGATGTTAACGCGTTCTGCGCTGGGCCACCCGAGGGGAGCGGCCAGCTGTCAGGGCCAGACAGCCACTCAATGGCTGCGGATCATCGTGCCATAGGCCTGCTCGGTCAGGATTTCCAGCAGCATCGAGTGCGGCACCCGGCCGTCGATGATGTGCACGGCGTTGACGCCGGCCTTGGCCGCATCCAGCGCACCGCTGATCTTGGGCAACATGCCGCCGGAGATCGTGCCATCGGCGAACAGGCCGTCGATCTCGCGCGCCGTCAGATCGGTCAGCAGATTGCCGGCCTTGTCCAGCACGCCCGGGGTATTGGTCAGCAGCACCAGCTTCTCGGCCTGCAGCACCGTGGCCAGCTTGCTGGCCACCACGTCGGCATTGATGTTGTAGCTCTCGTTTTCCTCGCCGAAGCCGATGGGGCTGATCACGGGAATGAAAGCATCGTCCTGCAGCGCGCGCACCACGCTGGGATCGATGGAGACGATATCGCCCACTTGGCCCACGTCGTACTCGATGCTCGGGTCCTTGTTGTCCACCATCTTGAGCTTCTTGGCACGGATCAGCCCGCCATCGCGCCCCGTCAGACCCACAGCCTTGCCGCCGGCCTGATGAATCAGGCCCACGATGTCCTGCTGCACCTCGCCGGCCAGCACCCACTCCACCACTTCCATGGTCTCTTCATCGGTGACACGCATGCCCTGGATGAATTCGCCCTTCTTGCCGAGGCGCCCCAGCGCCGCCTCGATCTGCGGCCCCCCGCCGTGCACCACCACCGGATTGATACCCACGAGCTTGAGCAACACCACATCTTCCGCGAAGTCCGCCTGCAGGGCGGGATCGGTCATGGCGTTGCCGCCATACTTGATGACCATGGTCTTGCCATGGAACTTGCGGATGTAGGGCAGCGCCTGGGCGAGGATTTCGGCTTTGTCGCGGGGGGCAATCGTGGGGGTGGTAGTCATGAGTGCAAGCGCCTGCCAGTGCAGGACAGATAAAGTTCAAAAAATCAAAGATCACCGCTCCCGGTGATCTTTGTCGTTTGGTGCGGATTTTGCCGCAATAACGGGCTCGCCCCGTCAGCCCCCCGCCAGTTCCCGCGTTGCAGTGCTGCCCTGGCATGCCCGTTCGGAGCCTCCAGGTGCCACATAGCCGCTGACCAGCTGCAACAGCTGGGCGTGGATCGTCGCATCGTCCCCCAGCTTTGCCGCATGGCGCAGCGTCAGCAGATGCGGCAGCAAAGCCTGCCAGGACAAGCAGCTTTCATGCGCTTTCATGATCCGCGCATGCTCCGTGGTTTCGGGATTGTCGCCAATGAGCAGCTCCTCATACAGCTTCTCCCCGGGTCTCAGGCCAACCACCTGAATCTCGATGTCGCCCGATGCATGGGCCTCATCCTTGACGGTCAGACCCGATAGCTGAATCATCCGGCGAGCCAGATCGATGATCTTCACGGGCTTGCCCATGTCGAGCACAAACACGTCGCCGCCGTTGCCCATGGCGCCGGCCTGCAGCACCAGCTGGGCGGCCTCGGGAATCGTCATGAAGTAGCGGGTCACGGCCGCATGGGTGACCGTCAGCGGCCCCCCGTTGCGCAGCTGGCTGCGAAACAGCGGCACCACGCTGCCGCTGCTGCCCAGCACATTGCCGAAGCGCACCATGCAAAAACAGGTACGGT
>JAFAIY010000574.1 GCA_019236485.1 Comamonas sp.
CCATGGAGCACCAGGAAAGCTATCTGAAGGTGATTTTCGGCTTCATGGGCGTGACCGATGTGAGCATCGTGCGTGCCGAAGGCATTGGCATGGGCCCCGACGCCAAGGCCGCCGCCCTGCAGACCGCCAAGGCCGAGATTGAACAGCTGGAAGCCGTGGCCGCCTGATAGTCCGCCCAGCTCTACGCCCGCCGGTACCGCGCAAGCCGTACCGGCTTTTTTGCGCCCGCGGCCGCCCCGCCAACGTCCTAGCAAACCGCTGCAAAATTACGGGCAGTGCATAGGGGTTTCATGATTTTTTGATACCCTGATAACAATTTGATACCCAACAGTTCCAGGCTAGCCCAAAGCCGCCCGGAGTTTGCCCTGTCATGCCATCACCTCGCTCCATGCCTGCCGCAGCTCAACGCCCGCCCCAGAGTTCAGACGAAAAACTGGTCGTCACCACGGTCGCCATTTTTCTGGTCGCTGCGCTCATCGTGGCGGTCGGGGGCTACCAATACCTGCAGCACTGGCAGCAGGAGCAGGACCAAAGCCGCGCCGAACGCCAGACCTATCAGCGCTACAACGACTATCTGAAGTCCACCCAGGACGCCGCGGCCAAGAGTCCCGAAAAAGAGGCGCCTGTCGAGGCAGCCACTGCACCGGCCCAGCCCACCATGGCCGAGAGGCTGATGACCCACTCGGCCGTGACTCCGGGCCCGGGCTTCAACTCCGCCGGCGTGCAGCAGACCGGCGTGACCATCATCGACGCCATGGACCTGGCCCAGGCCACGGCCAAGCCGCGCAACCCCTGATCGAAAAATCCGCCGCCATCTTACCCAGATAGCCGGGTGCTGGTCCCTGGCGGTGTACCTGCGCGTAGTCTCTTATGGACAGCCCTCATGACCGGTGCTCCTCGCTCTGGCAGCATGTTGGCAGTTCCCGGGTGCAAGCCCTTCCGACTGTCCGCATCACCCGAGGCAAACGCATGCATTTTTCGCGCCTTTGCGCCCTGGCCGGCTGGCCCGCGGCCGCTGCCAGCCTGCTGCTGATCACCCAGACCGCGCTGGCACAGGAAATCGCGGCGGCCGAGCCGAATGCGCCGCAGCTGGGCGAAGTCACCGTGCACAGCCTGCGGCAGGACGCCGCACTGGAGCAGACTCCGGCCTCGGTCTCGGTGCTTGACGGCGAGCGCATGCGCGACCGCCAGTGGCAGGTCAATCTGTCCGAAGCGCTGGGCGGCGTGCCCGGCCTGCTGCTGCAAAACCGCCAGAACTATGCCCAGGATCTGCAGCTGTCGATGCGCGGCTTCGGCGCGCGCTCCAGCTTCGGCGTGCGCGGCATACAGATCTATGTGGACGGCATACCGGCCACCATGCCCGACGGCCAGGGCCAGACCAGCAATATAGATATCGCCTCGCTGGAGCGCGTGGAGGTGCTGCGCGGCCCCTACTCCGCGCTCTACGGCAATGCCTCGGGTGGCGTCATCAATGCCTATACCGAGCGCGGCGAGGGCGCGCCCCGCCTCGAAAGCAGCTTCGCTCTGGGCAGCAACGGCCAGAAGCGGCTGGGCCTCAAGGCCAGTGGCGAGGCCGGCGGCATAGGCTATGTGCTCAGCGCCAGCCGCTTTCTGACCGACGGCTACCGCGCACAGAGTGCGGCGGACAAAAACCTCTTCAATGCCCGCCTCGACCTCAGGCCCGATGAGTACAGCCAGCTGACCCTGGTCGCCAACCATGTGGACCTCGATGCCCAGGACCCGGGCGGCGTCTCCCCCAGGGACTGGGCCGCCAACCCTCGCTCCGTGAATCCGGCTGCACTCACCATGAACTCCCGCAAGAGCGTGCAACAGACCCAGGCCGGATTGACTTACGAGCGCCAGCTCGACGGCGGCCAGGCCCTGCGTCTCATGGTCTATGCGGGCCGGCGCGAACTGACCCAGTTCCAGGCCACGCCCAAGGCCTCGCAGACGGGCTTCAAGGGCGGCGTGATAGACCTGCAGCGCGACTACGGCGGCCTGGATGCGCGCTGGAGCGGCAAATACGAGCTGGGCTTGGGCAGCCTGAACCTGATCGCCGGTCTGGCCGCCAATACCGTCAAGGAAGACCGCCAGGGCTACAAGAACTTTGTCGGCACGCAGCTCGGTGTAGTCGGCGACCTGGTGCGCGACGAGCGCAACACCCTCAGCAATA
>JAFAIY010000103.1 GCA_019236485.1 Comamonas sp.
GTCATCTCCACGATTGCCGACCGCATCACGGTGCTGCAGCGCGGCGCGGTGCTGGCCGAGGGCGGCTACGAGGAGGTGTCGCGCAATCCCCAGGTCATGGAAGCCTATATGGGCACGACCGAAGGCCAGTTGCAGGGGGCGCATTGATGGACTACCCCCTGTGCCGCTGCGCGGCTTCCCCCAAGGGGGACGGCAGCCTCGCTGCGGGGCTGCCCTTGCTCGCTGCCCCTGTGCGGGCTGTGCGTTTTGAGTGATATGCCTTGGACAGACGAACAATGAATAAAACAAGCACTCCGGCGCTGGAGATCAAGGGGCTGAACGCCTGGTATGGCGAATCCCATGTGTTGCACGGCATGGACCTGGTGGTCCAGCCCGGCGAGGTGGTCACGCTGCTGGGCCGCAATGGCGCGGGGCGCACCTCCACGCTGCGCGCCGTCATGGGGCTCACGGGCGCGCGCAAGGGATCGATCAAGATCAACGGTGTCGAAACCGTCCATCTGCCCACGCACAAGATCGCCCACCTGGGCGTCGGCTATTGCCCCGAGGAGCGCGGCATTTTCTCGAGTCTGTCCTGCGAGGAAAACCTGATGCTGCCGCCGCCGCTCAAGACCGGCGAGGCTGGCATGAGCATCGCCGAGATCTACGAGATGTTCCCCAATCTCTACGAGCGTCGCCAGAGCCAGGGCACGCGGCTGTCGGGCGGCGAGCAGCAGATGCTGGCCGTGGCCCGCATTCTGCGCACCGGGGCGCGGCTGCTGCTGCTCGACGAGATTTCCGAGGGCCTGGCGCCCGTGATCGTGCAGGCGCTGGCGCGCATGATCACCACGCTGCGCGCCAAGGGCTATACGGTGGTCATGGTGGAGCAGAACTTCCGTTTTGCGGCGCCGCTGGCCGACCGCTTCTATGTGGTCGAGCACGGCCATGTGGTGGAGCGCTTCGGCTCTGCCGAGCTGGACGCCAAGATGCCCGTG
Organism: Comamonas sp.; assembly: GCA_019236485.1. Taxonomy (GTDB): domain Bacteria; phylum Pseudomonadota; class Gammaproteobacteria; order Burkholderiales; family Burkholderiaceae_C; genus Comamonas. The sequence goes on from JAFAIY010000103.1 coordinate 972, forward strand.
CTCAACGAATTGCTGGGCGTCTGAGCCAGCAGCCTAGATTTTTTCTTCAAGACCAAGAACCCCAACCAGGAGACAGTGATGAAAGCAAAACTGAGTGTTCTCGCGTGCATGCTGGCCGCAGCAGGCCTGGCCAGCCCTCTGGCCCAGGCCCAGGAAAAAGTGAAGATCGGTTTTGTCACCGATATGTCCAGTCTCTATGCCGACGTGGAAGGCAAGAACGCCGTGATCGCGATGCAGATGGCGATCGACGACTTCGGCGGCAAGGTGCTGGGCCAGCCCATCGAGCTGCTGAGCGCCGACCACCAGAACAAGGCCGACATCGCGGCCAGCAAGGCGCGCGAATGGGTGGACACCCAGGGCGTGACCATGCTCTTCGGCGGCACCAACTCCGGAACGGCCCTGGCCATGGCCAAGGTGGCCCAGGAAAAGAAGCGCGTGTTCTTCGACAGCGGCGCGGGCTCCTCGGCACTGACCAACGAGCAGTGCAGCCCCTATACCGTGCACTATGCCTATGACACCGTGGCCCTGGCCAAGGGCACGGGCAGCGCCGTGGTGGGCCGCGGCGGCAAGACCTGGTTCTTTCTGACGGCAGACTACGCTTTCGGCCACTCGCTGGAGAACGATACCGCGGCCGTGGTCAAGGCCAGCGGCGGCCAGGTGCTGGGCTCGGTCAAGCACCCGCTCAACGCCACGGACTTCTCCTCCTTCCTGCTGCAGGCGCAGAACTCCAAGGCCCAGGTGCTGGGCCTGGCCAATGCGGGCGGCGACTTCATCAACAGCGTCAAGGCAGCGCGCGAGTTCGGCATCAACAAGACCATGAAGACCGCCGGTCTGCTGGTGTTCCTGTCCGACATCCACAGCCTGGGCCTGAAGAACACCGCGGGCCTGCTGCACACCGTGAGCTGGTACTGGGACATGAATGACGAGTCGCGCAAGTTCGCGAGCAAGTTCATGGCCAAGACCAAGCGCATGCCCACCGACATCCATGCGGCCGACTACTCGGCGGTGATGAACTATCTGAAGGCCGTGGAAGCCGTCAAGAGCACCGATGCCGACAAGGTCATGGCCTACCTCAAGAGCCACCCCCTCAACGACTTCTACGGCAAGGGCGTGATCCGCCCCGACGGCCGCTATGCGCACGATATGTATCTGGTGGAGGTGAAGAGCCCTTCCGAGTCCCAGAAGCCCTGGGACTATCTGAAGGTTCTGCAGACCCTGCCCGCCGATACGGTCTGGACCACCAAGGCCGAAAGCAAGTGCGCGCTCTGGAAATAAGCGCTCGGCCCACGGTCTGATGCACACCCCACACCCACCAGCGTATCTCTCATGGAAATCTTCGGTGTTTCATTGCCCGGCCTGATGAGCCAGCTCCTTCTGGGGCTGGTCAACGGTTCGTTCTACGCAATTCTGAGTCTGGGCCTGGCCGTGATCTTCGGCCTGCTCAATGTCATCAACTTTGCGCATGGCGCACTGTTCATGCTGGGTGCGATGTGCACCTGGATGGCCATGAGCTATTTCGGCATCAACTACTGGGTGATGCTGATTCTGTCGCCGGTGCTGGTGGGGATTCTGGGGGTGCTGATAGAGCGCTTTCTGCTGCGCTGGATCTACAAGCTCGACCATCTCTACGGCCTGCTGCTGACGCTGGGGCTGTCGCTGCTGATCGAGGGCGTGTTCCGCTCCATCTACGGCGTCTCGGGCCTGGGCTACGACACGCCCGAGCTGCTCGAAGGCGCCACCAATCTGGGCTTCATGATCCTGCCCAATTACCGCGCCTGGGTGGTGCTGGCCTCGGTGGCGGTCTGCATCGCCACCTGGTTCGTGATCGAGAAGACCCGCATCGGCGCCTATCTGCGCGCCGGCACCGAGAACCCGCGCCTGGTCGAGGCCTTCGGCGTCAACGTGCCGGTGATGATCACGCTCACCTATGCGTTCGGCGCGGCGCTGGCCGCCTTCGCCGGCGTGCTGGCCGCACCTGTGTATCAGGTCACGCCGCTGATGGGGCAGAACCTCATCATCGTGGTGTTCGCCGTGGTGGTGATCGGCGGCATGGGCTCCATCATGGGCTCCATCCTCACCGGCCTGGCGCTCGGAGTGATAGAAGGCCTGACCAAGGTGTTCTGGCCCGAAGCCTCGTCCACGGTCGTGTTCTTCATCATGGTCATTGTTTTGCTGATTCGCCCCGCTGGCCTGTTCGGTAAAGAAAAATAAGAGGGGCAGACATGAAATCCCAAACGCTTGTTCAACGCATTGCGCCCCTGGGCTACGGCCTGCTGCTGCTGGGGCTGGTCGCCGCACCTTTTCTGGGCGCCTATCCGGTGTTCGTGATGAAGCTCATGTGCTTCGCGCTGTTCGCCTCGGCCTTCAATCTGCTGCTGGGCTATACGGGCCTGCTGTCCTTCGGGCATGCGGCTTTTCTGGGCGGCGCGGCCTATGTGGCCGGCTATACCGTCAAGGCCTGGGGCTTCACGCCCGAGATTGGCATGTTGCTGGGCACGCTGGTCGGTGCGCTGCTGGGCCTGGTCTTTGGCTGGCTGGCCATCCGCCGCCAGGGGATCTACTTCTCCATGATCACGCTGGCGCTGGCGCAGATGCTGTTCTTCGGCGCGCTGCAAGCCCCGTTCACGGGCGGCGAGGACGGTCTGCAGGGCGTGCCGCGCGGCAAGCTGTTCGGCGTCATCGACCTGAGCAGCGACCTGGTCATGTACTACGTGGCCCTGGCCGTCGTGGCGCTGGCTTTTCTGCTCATTGTGCGCACCATCCATTCGCCGTTCGGCCAGGTGCTCAAGGCCATCAAGGAAAACGAGCCGCGCGCCATCTCGCTGGGCTATGACGTCAACCGCTTTAAGCTGCTGGCCTTTGTGATCTCGGCGGCCCTGACCGGTCTCGCGGGCTCGCTGAAGACCGTGGTCCTGGGCTTCGCTACCCTGTCCGATGTGCACTGGACCACCTCGGGCCATGTGATTCTGATGACGCTGATGGGCGGCCTGGGCACGCTGTCCGGTCCCATCGTGGGCTCTGCCGTGGTGGTGGCGCTGGAGAACAAGATCGGCGACTTCGGCAGCTTCCTGGCGCGCACCACGGGCCTGGACTGGTTCTCCACGCTGGGCGAGTCGGTCACCATAGTCACGGGTCTGATCTTTGTGCTGTGCGTGCTGCTGTTCCGCAAGGGCATCATGGGCGAGCTGATCGCCTGGCTGCAGCGCCGCAAGTGAAACCCTTGGCCGGATGACAGAGGGCTGCAGCTTGCAGCCCTTTTTGTCTGTACGGCGCCGGCGCTGCGCCGTCGAGCCGCTGTGGGCCGGCGAGCGTATACACTTTGCAACTTCTATGCTCGAGCGTGTACGTCGGAACAGATCTTTCGCCGCCCTGGTCACGGCGGTGTTTGCGCTGCTGCTGTTGACGGCGGCCCTGTCCGGCGTGCGCGTGCGTACCGGCCTGGGCATTGAGGCCGCATGGGCCGATGTGTGCTCGACCAGCCATGCGGCGGGGGAGCCGGCCTCGTGGCCGGGCGCTCCCGATGAGGACATGGGCCATGGCGCCCACAGCCCGGACTGCGTGCTGTGTATCGCTCTGGCCCCTCCAGAGTCCTTGAAGGCCGATATCCATAGGCCGCCCGTTCCGGCATTCCATCAGAAGTGGCGCAGCCTGCCAGCGCTGCTCGCCATGCTGGATGTCGCCGCACCGCTTCCTGCACGCGGTCCTCCCGGCGCAGCCGCGTAAACCGCCTGCCTTCGCGCGGCGGATTTGCGCGTCTCTATTCCCTGTTCCAGCGCCAAGGCCTGCACGGCTTTGGGCTGCGCCATTCAATTCGCCAAGGCCTTCCCACTGGGAAAGCCTGTGGCCGCCTGCACGCCTGTCTGTGATCGAGCTGCGTGCGGGCCGAGGACTCTCATGAATATCTCCAAGAACGCTAAAGGCCATGCCATGGCCTGCGAAAAGACTCGTCCCTCGCTGCCGCCCAGTCGCAGCGCCATTGCCCTGGCCATCCTGGGCCTGAGCGGCCTGCAGACCGCGGTCCAGGCCCAGGAGGCGGCCGAGTCCGCGATGCCGGAACTGGTGGTGACGGCGGTGCACGACCACTCTCC
>JAFAIY010000020.1 GCA_019236485.1 Comamonas sp.
TCCTGCATGGCGCCGACCAGCATTGCCAGCAGGCGGTCGGCGCAGTCGTCCTGCACGCAGAGCAGGCGCAGGGCCGAGCAGCGCTGGCCCGCGCTGTCGAAGGCCGAGTTCAGAATGTCCTGCACGGCCTGCTCCACCAGGGCCGAGGAGTCCACCAGCATCGCGTTTTGGCCGCCGGTCTCGGCCACCAGCACCACGGGCTCGCCGTCGGCGCGCAGCCGTGCCGCGGTCTGGCGGTACAGCAGGCGTGCCACCTCGGTGGAGCCCGTGAACAGCACGCCGGCCACACGCGCATCGGCGACCAGGGCCGCGCCCACGGTCTCGCCGCGGCCGGGCAGCAGCTGTAGCACCTGCCCGGGGATGCCTGCTGCATGCAGCAGGCGCACGGCTTCGATGGCGATCAGCGGCGTCTGCTCGGCGGGCTTGGCCAGCACCGTATTGCCCGCGGCCAGCGCTGCCGCGATCTGGCCCGTGAAGATGGCCAGCGGAAAATTCCAGGGGCTGATGCAGACCACGGGGCCTATGCCGGGCGCAAGCCAGCCGGCTTCCGCCTGCCGGCGCAGCTGCGCGGCGTAGTAGCGCAGAAAATCGGCAGCCTCGCGCACCTCGGCCACGGCACTGGCCGCAGTCTTGCCGGCTTCGCGCATCAGCAGGCTCATCAGCGGCAGCATCTGCGCCTGATAGGCCTCGGCGGCCGCTTCCAGCAGAGCCGCGCGCTGCGCGGCGGCCAGGGCGCTCCAGCCGTACTGGGCCAGCTCTGCACTCTGCAGCGCCTGCTGAATCTGTTCCGGCCCGGCCTCGGCCACCTGGCCCAGTACCTGGTCCAGCCGGGCCGGGTTGACGACGGCGTCGGCCGACGGCACCGCCACGCCAGGCAGTGTCTGCTCCAGGCCTTGGGAGAGCGCATGGAGCACGCGTTCGTCGCTCAGGTCCAGGCCCTGGGAATTGGCGCGCTGCGTGCCCAGCAGCTCGCGCGGGGCCGCGATGCGCGGGTGGGGCAGGCCTATGACTTCCGCGCCGTTTCGGGCCTCGGCCAAGGTCTGATCTGCGGGGGCTGCTATCAGATCGGCTATCGGCCAGCCGGGGTCGGCAATGCGGTGTACGAACGATGAATTGGCGCCGTTCTCGAGCAGGCGGCGCACCAGATAGGCCAGCAGCGTCTCGTGCGTGCCCACGGGCGCATAGATGCGGCAGGGCCGGCGCGCGGCCGCATCCTCGGCCTCGACCACCTGGCGGTACAGGGGCTCGCCCATGCCGTGCAGGCATTGGAATTCATAGCGGCCGGCGCTGTAGGGCTCTGCGCTTGCCAGCGCTTCTATGCTGGCGACGGTCTGGGCGTTGTGGGTGGCGAACTGTGGATAGACCGCGTCGGGCGCGGCCAGCAGCCGGCGCGCGCAGGCGATATAGGCCACATCGCTGTGCTGCTTGCGCGTGTAGACCGGGTAGTCGGCCAGGCCGTCGATCTGGGCGCGCTTGATCTCGCTGTCCCAGTAGGCGCCCTTGACCAGGCGCACCATCAGGCGGCGGCCGCTGCGCCGGGCCAGATCGACCAGATAGTCGATCACATAGGGGCAGCGCTTCTGGTAGGCCTGGACCACAAAGCCCAGGCCGTTCCAGCCCTTGAGGCCGGGCGCATGGGCCAGCTGCTCGAGCAGATCCAGCGAGAGCTCGAGCCGCTCGGCCTCCTCGGCATCGATATTCAGGCCCATGTCATAGCCGCGCGCCAGCTCGCACAGCCGCAGCACGCGCGGCAGCAGCTCGGCCATCACACGCTGCCATTGCGCGCGCGCATAGCGCGGGTGCAGGGCGCTGAGCTTGATGGAAATGCCGGCGCCCTCGTAGATGCCGCGGCCTCTGGAGGCCTTGCCTATTGCATGGATGGCGTCCACATAGGACTGCAGATAGCGCTCGGCATCCCGGGCGGTGAGCGCGGCCTCGCCCAGCATGTCGTAGGAGTAGCGAAAGCCTCGGGACTGCAGCGCGCGCGCGCGCTCCAGCGCCTGCTCTATGGTCTCGCCCATCACGAACTGCTCGCCCATCAGCCGCATCGCCATGTCCACGCCTTTGCGCACCAGCGGCTCGCCGCCCCTGGCCGTGATGCGCTTGAGGGCCGAGAGCAGGCCGGCCTCGCTATGGGTGTCGACCAGCCTGCCCGTGATCACCAGCCCCCAGGCGGCGGCGTTGACGAAGAGCGAGGGGCTGTTGCCCAGATGGGCCTGCCAGTCGCCGCCGCGCAGCTTGTCGCGGATCAAGGCGTCGCGCGTGGCGGCATCGGGAATGCGCAGCAGAGCCTCGGCCAGGCACATCAGCGCCACCCCCTCCTGCGAGGATAGCGAGAACTCCTGCAGCAGGCCCTGGACCAGCCCTTGGCGGCCCAGGCTCGCGGGCTGGGCGCGCAGCCGCTCCACCAGTGTTTGCGCCTGTGCCGCCACGCGCGCGGCCTGGTCGGCGGGCAGAGTGGCAGCGGGCAGCAGGCGGGCCACGGCATCGGGCTCGGCCATGCGCGTGGCCGCGGTGATGGCGCGGCGCAGCGCGTCGGCAGGGCGGGCGGGGTCTGGCAGCGGCGTGAAGTTCGACATATAGGCTTGGAGATTCGGGAATCCGGCCGCGATCGGGTGCGCGGCCTTCACCATGTCCACACCTGCATTGCATGCGGCCCGCGGGCCGGTGTCTACATAGGGAAAATCATCGCTGGGCTGCTGAAGAATGAGTCACTATATTTGAGTGAATTAAAAGAGGAATTCACCAATGAACAGCGATGTAGCGGTGGATATCGACAGGATTGACCGAAAAATACTGGCGATCCTGCAGGTCGATGGCCGCATCTCCAATCTGCGCCTGGCCGAGCAGGTGGCGCTGTCGCCCACGGCCGTGCAGGCGCGCGTGGCGCGGCTCACGCGCGACGGCTATATCCTGGGTTACGAGGCGCGGCTGAACCCGCGCAAGCTGGGCGTGGGCATGATCGTGTTTGTGGAGGTGCTGCTGGATCGCACCACGCCCCATGTGTTCGAGGAATTCAAGGCCGCCGTCCTGGCCTATCCGGCCATCATGGAATGCCATATGGTGGCCGGCGGCTTCGACTATCTGCTCAAGACCCGCATGGCCGACATGGCCGCCTACCGCGAGTTTGCGGGCCGCGTGCTGTGGCAGCTGCCGGGCGTGCGCGAAACCCGGACCTATGCGGTGATGGAGGAGGTCAAGGACGAGGCCAGGCTGCCGCTTTGAGGGAAGGAGTCAAAGAGCTGGCTTCGAATCCTGATCAGCTGTTCAGAAGTGGGCCTTCATGATTGAAATTCGTAAAACAGTGCATTCACTATTTCACGCTAATCGTAGGATTTTCTGATTTTTTCAGAATAGGATTTAGATAATTCGCAAGCGACTTTC
>JAFAIY010000026.1 GCA_019236485.1 Comamonas sp.
GCGGCTACTGCGCCAGCCAGTCCTTGAGCTTGTTGCCGAAGGCGTGATCAAACCGGCTGTAGTCGTCGGAGCCTCCGGCCACCGTGCAGGAGCTGCTGCCGCCCGACAGCGTGCCCACCACGCGGCCGCCGATGAAGATGGCCGAGCCGCTGCTGCCGCCCTCGGTCGTGCCCCTGCTCCAGACCACGGACAGAAAATCGCTTTGCGCATTGCCCGAGGCGCAGGAGATGCCACCGCCGCCCAGCGAGCAGTCGTCATAACGCTGGATCTGGCCTTCGCTGTATTTCAGGTAATCGCCTTGCGGCTGGTGCAGCGCATAGACGGCGCTGCCGGGCGCGGCCGTGCCCCGCGCATCCCAGCCGGCCAGGGTCACGCCGGCCGGCGGGGTTTCGTTGAGCAGCATCAGCGAGCTATCGGTGGTCGAGGTCGCATACAGCAGCGTCGCCCCCTGCAGGCGCGCCGCGGTCTGGGGATTGGGCGTGGTGCTGTTGCAGCTGGCCGAACGGAAGAACCAGTCCGTGCGCAGCGAGGTGGCCGAGGCCTGGGTCGAGACGCAATGGTTGGCCGACAGAAAGTACGGCGCGTAGTCGAGCCTGGTGTTGTTCAGCAGCGTGCCCGTGCAGTAGTAGTAGCGGCTGTCCGAGCCCATATAGGTCATGCGCGCCACGGCATTGCGCTCGGTCGCATACTGATCGGCGCAGCTCGCATCCTGTTCGCAGGAGCCTGCGGCCCCCACGCTCTTGGTGACGGAACCGGCCTGCAGGTCCGCCTCCATGGGCAGGGCCAGATTGACATAGGCATGGGCCAGCGTGGGAATGGCGATCTGCAGCTGCGATGCGGGCACGCCCGCGGGCAGGCCTATCTCCAGCGTCACCTCGTCGGCCCCGAGATCGGGCGACCACCAGGTGCCGGCGGCCTGGGTGTCGCCATCGACCGCGCGATTGCGGGCCAGTGCCGCATTGATGGCCCGGCCCGTGGTCTGGTAGCCGGTCTTGCTGCTGTCCTGGCGGTACAGCGAAATCCGCGCCGCATCGGGCAGGCTGGCCACCAGCAGGCCCAGGCGCACGCCGTAGGCACCGGTCGAGGTGATGCTGATGGCCGCCACCAGCCCGCCGTCGCTCGCCTGCGTCCAGTTCAGCATCTGGGCCAGGCCACCCGCCGTCTGCGTGGCGGCCAGCGCCCTGGGAGCGCCGATCTGCAGCGGCGTACCCGGCGCCGCGAGAGGCGCCTGCTTGGCTTCACTCCATGCCGGCAGCACCAAGGTGGCGGCTGCGGGCCTCAGTGCCGCGGGCAGCGCCGCCGCACTCTTGGCGGCCGATGCGGGCAGCACCAGCGAATCCAGCACATAAGCCTTGGGAGGACCGTCGGAAGGTCTAGCAGCAGCATCACTGGATCCACCGCCACCGCCACTACTGCTACCGCCACTACTGCTACCGCCGCTACTGCTACCGCCGCTGCCGCCGCCACCACAGGCGGCCAGCATGGCCACCACTAACGCACTCGCGCACCAGCGGCCTATGCGCCGGCTCCGCATCCACCAATCCATGTTACATTCCCCATAAAAGTTACAGTAGCCTCCCCGTGCGTTATTTTGTCAGTGCCTTGAGCGCCAGCTTAATGCCCTCGCTCACGCCCACCTCGGGCGGCAGCTTCTTGAGGGCTGCGGACGCTTCCTTGTCCGAATAGCCCAACGCCATCAGCGCTTGCTGGATATCGTTCTGCTCGTTGTTGTTGGCAAACAGCGACTGCGCGCCCGTATCGGCGCCGATCTTACCTTTGAGTTCAAGCAACAGGCGTTCTGCGGTCTTCTTGCCTATGCCCGGCACCTTGACCAGGCGGCCGGCCTCCTGCTGGGACACGGCATCGGCCAGATCGTCCACGCTCAGGCCGCTGAGCACGGCCAGCGCCATGCGCGGGCCTATGCCGGTGATCTTGATCAGCTCGCGAAAGGTCTGGCGCTCGCGGGCCGTGCCGAAGCCGAACAGCAGCTGCGCATCCTCGCGCACCACGAAGTGGGTCAGCAGGGCCAGCTTGCTGCCCGTGGCCGGCAGGTTGTAGAAGGTGCTCATGGGCACCTGCACCTCGTAACCGACTCCGCCGCAGTCCACCAGCACCTCGGGCGGGTTTTTTTCCAGCAGGGTTCCTGTCAATTTGCCTATCATTGAGATCCTCTGCCGCCGGTTGGCGGCTTTTTCATCGCCGGGCCGCCCCAAGATGAAGAGCGCCCCGAACGCCTGGGTCCGGGAGCCGCACCTAGCGAGCAAGTTTGGGGGCCATATTTCATTGGAATTATCCGCGTGATCCTGCGCCACACATTCACTCCTCACAACAATACGCGCCTGTCCCATCTGTGCGGACCGGCAGA
>JAFAIY010000131.1 GCA_019236485.1 Comamonas sp.
AAGCCCATGGGCTATGTGAGCGGCCAGGCCGAGGACGGCCATGAGCCCGCCGTGGTGCTGGTCACCAACGAGAACCGCTGGAACGAGGACCGCAGCAAGACCCGCTTCAACTTCAGCCAGCTCAAGGGCCTGGCGCCTTGCGGCCGCCTTGACATCGACTCCGTGGGTCTGCTGGTGCTGACCCAGGACGGCCGTGTGGCCCGCCAGATCATCGGCGAGGACTCCGAGGTCGACAAGGAATACCTGGTGCGCGTGACCTTTGGCGACCGCGACGTGGATGTGCAGTCCGTCTTCCCCGAGGAAAAGCTGGCGCTGCTGCGCCACGGTCTGTCGCTGGACGAGCAGCCGCTCAAGCCCGCCCAGGTGGATTGGCAGAACCCCGAGCAGCTGCGCTTTGTGCTGACCGAAGGCAAGAAGCGCCAGATTCGTCGCATGTGCGAGCTGGTCGGCCTCAAGGTCGTGGGCCTCAAGCGCATCCGTATCGGCGGCGTGACCCTGGGCAATCTGCCCGTGGGCCAGTGGCGCTATCTGGCTGCGCATGAACAGTTCTAACACCCCCTGAGGCGCTTTGCGCCTTCCCCCTCTCTCTTCGGGAGGGGGATGACAGCCTCGTGGCGGGGCGGTGCGGTTGGCGTAGGCCCTTGCTCGCTGTCTCTGGTTGTGGGATGTACTGGATTTTGATTGAAATCGGCATCTATCCCTTTATTGAAAAGCGCAAGAAGCTATTCTTTTTGAATCGGCACTTGCGCTTTTTTCCTGCCCAAAAAGCCCCTTGAAATACCAAGGGCAGTCCCTAGCTATGACAGCGAATCGCCTTGAGTGACGCTTGGGGCGGCTTGTTGAATCCAGTTTTTCGCTCACAGATACATGACCAAGCAAACCCATTCCTTCCAGGCCGAAGTGGCCCAGTTGCTGCATCTCGTCACGCATTCTCTGTATTCCAACCAGGAAATCTTTCTGCGCGAGCTGATCTCCAATGCTTCGGACGCCTGTGACAAGCTGCGTTTCGAGGCGCTGAATGACGGCAGCCTGTACGGCGATCAGCCCAATCTGGAAGTGCGCGTGTCCTTTGACAAGGCCGCCAGGACGCTGACCATCACCGATACCGGCATCGGAATGAGCGAGCAGGAGGCCATCGACAACCTGGGCACGATTGCCAAGAGCGGCACCAAGGCCTTTGTGGAAAAGCTCAGCGGCGACCAGAAGGCCGACTCGCAGCTGATCGGCCAGTTCGGCGTGGGCTTTTATTCGGGCTTCATCGTGGCCGACAAGATCACCGTGGAATCGCGCCGCGCCGGCAGCCCGGCGGCGGCAGGCGTGCGCTGGATCAGCGGCGGCACCGGCGATTTCGAGATCGAGCAGATCGAGCGTGCCGAGCGCGGCACCAGCATCATCCTTCATCTGCGCGACGATGCTGAGGAATTCCTCAACGGCTGGAAGCTCAAGCAGGTCATCGCCAAGTACTCCGACCACATCAGCCTGCCCATCCTCATGGAAAAGGAAGAGTGGAAGGACGGCGAGAACGATCAGCCCGGCGAGATGGTCAAGACCGGCGAGTGGGAAACCGTTAACAAGGCCAGCGCCCTGTGGACCCGCCCCAAGAAGGACATCACGGACGAGCAGTACCAGGAGTTCTACAAAGCCATCAGCCACGATTTCGAGAATCCGCTGACCTGGAGCCACAACCGCGTCGAAGGCAATACCGAGTACACGCAGCTGCTGTACATCCCGGCCAAGGCCCCGTTCGACCTGTACCAACGCGACAAGCATGCGGGCATCAAGCTGTATGTGAAGCGTGTCTTCATCATGGACGATGCCGAGGCGCTGATGCCCCAGTACCTGCGCTTCGTCAAGGGCGTGATCGACTCGGCCGACCTGCCGCTGAACGTGAGCCGCGAGCTGCTGCAGGAAAGCCGCGACGTGCGTCTGATCCGCGACGGCTCGGCCAAGCGCGTGCTGTCCATGCTCGAAGACCTGGCGCGCCACGACAAGCATGAGGCCGCGGCCGATGCCGAAGGCGTGACCGATGTGGTCAGCGAAGAGGACAAGGCCAAGGAAGGCAAGTTCAGCCAGTTCTATGCCGAGTTCGGCGCCGTGCTCAAGGAAGGTCTGGGCGAGGACTTCGGCAACAAGGAACGCATTGCCAAGCTGCTGCGTTTCGCCACGACCACGCACGAAGGTCTGAACACCTCGTTCGCCGACTACAAGGCGCGCATGAAGGAGGGCCAGGAGGCCATTTACTACATCACGGCCGACAACCTGGCCGCCGCCAAGAACAGCCCGCAGCTCGAGGTCTTCAAGAAGAAGGGCATCGAGGTGCTGCTGATGACGGACCGCGTGGACGAGTGGGCGCTCAACTATCTGCAGGCATTCGACGGCACGCCGCTGCAGTCCGTGGCCAAGGGCGCCGTGGACCTGGGCAAGCTGCAGAACGAGGAAGAGAAGAAAGCGGCCGAAGAAGCGGCCGAGGCCTTCAAGCCCCTGCTGGCCAAGCTCAAGGACGCGCTCAAGGACCGCGCCGAAGACGTGCGCGCCACCAGCCGTCTGGTCGACTCGCCGGCCTGCCTGGTGGTCAGCGACGGCGACATGAGCCTGCAGCTGGCGCGCCTGCTCAAGCAGGCCGGCCAGGCCGCGCCCGAATCCAAGCCCGTGCTGGAAGTGAACCCCGAGCACCCGCTGGTCAAGAAGCTGGACGGCAGCGTGCATTTCCACGATCTGGCGCAGATCCTGTTCGATCAGGCCGTGCTGGCCGAGGGCGGCATGCCCGAAGACCCCGCGGCCTATGTGAAGCGTGTGAACGCGCTGCTGGTCTAAACCGCCAGTCTCAAAAAATCCCCGCAGAGCATTCCGGCCCTGCGGGGATTTTTTGTCTTCGGGGCGGCGGTTCGATAAGCGCCGCCGGCTATGGAATCGATG
>JAFAIY010000156.1 GCA_019236485.1 Comamonas sp.
CGGCAGGCTGTCGGCCAGACCACGCACCAGCGCCGCGGGATTCATGAGGCGCGTGCCCGGCGTGTAGACGGCTGCCGCGTAGTAGTCGGTGCCTATGCGCTGGCGCAGCGCATCACGGTCCAGATATTCATGGGACTCCTGCCAGGCATCCAGATTGCGCGCATAGGGCTTGAGCGACTTCTGCGCCACCTCTTCCGTCACCGCCACGTGGTAGCGGCCGCGCTTTTGCCAGCCGCAGGAAATGCCGTGCTCGGTCACTGCCCGCTCCAGTGCATCCACGGCAAAGCGGTTGACGCGGATCACGCGGCGGCCCGCCTCCACGGCGGCGTCCGATGGCGCCGAACTGTGCGGCAGATCGATCGCGAAGCCCGAGTTGCGGCCCGAGGCGTTCTCCCCCACCACGCCCGCATCCACCACGGCGATGGAAGCATCAGGCTGCTGCTGTGCCAGCTGGCGTGCTGCCGCCAGCCCCGCATAGCCGGCGCCCACGATGACCCAGTCCACTGCCACATCGCCCTGCAGCGGCGCCTTTGGCTGGCGAGCTCCCAGCAGCGCGCTCCATCCATTGGTTCGGTCGTCGGCGGGAAGGCGGTGAACAGAGCGTGACATGGCGGTTTCCGATAAGAGCCCTCGAAAGCTGACTCGCTCTCCAAGGTCGCTGATGAACAACAATGGAGGCGGAGTCTAAAACATAAAACATTAAACGTTTAATCCTTATTTATCATGGATTACCCGGGGGTGAAACCACTCAAGCAGGCCCATCCGGCCATCAGTGCCGGAGCGTGTAGCATCTGGTGTAGTGCGCCATCGACGCCTTATGAATCACACACCCAGCCCATGAATCAACCAGGAAGCAAAATCGCCCCCCGCCGTACCCAGGCAGAACGCAGTCAGACCACCCAGCGCAAGATCATCAAATCCGCCATACGGCTGCTACAGAAGGTGGGGTTTCAGCAGACCAATCTGCAGGAAATTGCGCGCGGCGCCAAAGTCACGCTGGGGGCCGTGCAGCACCAGTTCGGCAGCCGCCAGGCGCTGATGGAGCAGGTGGTCGATGAAATCATGGCGCCGCTCGCGGCTGCGGGCGCAGGCTGGCCCGAAGATGCCGCGCAGCTGCCGCTGGAGCCGCGCGCCCGCGAATTCGTGCGCAGGGCCTGGCAAAGCGTCTATGCCCAACCCAGCTATGTGGCGACCTGGAGCATGTTTTTCGGCTGCAAGAGCACACCGCTATTCGAGCGCATCAACGCGCACCGCTCCCAGCATGACCCCGCCTCCTTCGAACACTTCGTGGAAGTTTTCCCGGAAATCGCCGAGCGCCATCCTCAGCCCAGCCACTTTGCATCCGTGGTGTTCGCTGCGCTGCGAGGCCTGGCCGTCATGCGCCTGTTCGAGATCGACGATGCAGCAGCCGAACATCAGTTGGAGGTGATCTCCCAGATGATCGTGAATGCAGGCACGATCAACCAGGCTTGAGCCGCAGGCAGCAGCGACTTTTCGTACCTTGAGCAGGCCAGGCCCCATATTCAGCCAAAACAGCCTGAAACGCCTTCTGCACAAGCGCTTCCAACTATCAAATAGGCAGACCCTGCCTCAGGCTGTTGACCGACGCCCCCAGTTCATGACGGCTGTGCCCAGCACCGCCATGGCACCGCCGACCACCATGGAGGTATCCATGCTCTCGCCCAGCAGCAGGGCCGAGAACAGCACGCCCAGCACCGGCACCAGGGTGATGTAGCCCGAGGCCGCGCCCGCCCCCAGCGCCTTGACGCCGTCGAAGTACCAGGCATAGGCCAGGGCCGTGGCGCCAAAAGCCAGGAACAGCAAGGCCGCCCAGGCCTGGAGATTGCTGTGCACGGCGCCCGCCAGACCTGCCGACCCTTCCACGAGCAGGCTGGCCGAGAGCAGCATGAGCGCGCCCATGGTGGAGGTCACGGCCGTGGCGGACAGCGCGTCCACGCCCGTCATCACCCAGCGGCCCAGCAAGGTGTAGGCGACCCAGCAGGCCACGCAGCCCAAAATCAATATCTCGCCAGGGCCCACGGCACCCTGCAGAATCTCCAGCGGGCGCCCGCGCGAGATCACCACCACGGCCCCCGCAGCGGCCACGGCCATGCCGGCCGCGATGGTGCGATTGATGCGCTCCCCGAAGATCCACACGGCCAGCGCCAGCGTCACCACGGGATTGAGCGTGATCAGCAGCGCGGCCTTGCCCGCAGGCACCTGCTTGAGGCCCATGAGAAAGAACGCCGCATAGCCAAACACGCCCGCGGCTCCCGCCACGGCCATGCCCAGCCAGCGCCTCATGTTCCAGGTTCTGAGTCCCGCAAAACCGCCGGCCCAGTACATCCATGGCAGCAGCACCGTGGCGGCCAGCAGAAAACGCAGACTGGCTGCCGCCAGCGGCGGCATATTCTGCGCAATCACCCGCCCCGCGGGCCAGGAAGCGCCCCAGAGAATTGCCATGCCGATCAGGCGCAGGTGCGGGCCGAATTTTTGCGAGGAGCTCATCAAGAAAAGCCCCGAACCGGGGCCGATTCGGGGTCTGCGCTATAGGAAAAGGATAGCGCCAGACTATACCTGCAGGCCTGTTTTCCTGCCCGGCAGGCCTCGGCAAAGCACCCCTTCTAGAGGGCTGCGCGCCTATTTCAGATCATGGCACTGCAAGGCCTCGCGCACCATGGGCGCGAGCTGCCCGGCCCGGGCGGGATCGGCCAAAGCCGCAAGCAACTGCGCGCGCATGCGCGGCTCCCAGAACTTGCGGATATGCTCGGCAATGCCGTGCAGGGCCTCGTCACGCTCGGGCATGGCCTCGAAGAACTCGGCTATGCGGTTGGCCATGCGGATCAGGTTATCGGCATCCATCATTTGCCTCCAGCCAGCGCGGGAGCTTCCTGCGCGGCCGCCAGATGGCCAAGCTGCTCGTCGTTGAAGCGCGCGTAATCTGTCTGCCAGCTCGAAGCCTGGGCCACGGGCAGCACCTGCACGGCCGTGACCTTGTACTCGGGGCAGTTGGTGGCCCAGTCCGAACTGTCGGTGGTGATGACGTTGGCGCCCGACTCGGGGAAGTGGAAGGTGGTGTAGACCACGCCCGGCTGTATGCGCTCGGTCACGCAGGCGCGCAGCACGGTCTCGCCCGCGCGGCTTTGTATGCCCACCCAGTCGCCCTCGCGTATGCCGCGGTCCTCGGCATCGTGCGGATGAATCTCAAGCCTGTCTTCGCTATGCCAGTGGCTGTTGTGCGTGCGCCGGGTCTGGGCGCCCACGTTGTACTGGGACAGGATGCGCCCCGTGGTCAGCAGCAGCGGGAAGCGCTGCGTGACCTTCTCGTCGGTCGCCACGTATTTGGTGATGATGAAGCGGCCCTTGCCGCGCACAAAGCGGTCCACATGCATGATGCTGGTGCCGGCCTCGTCGGTGCCGTCGTTGCACGGCCATTGCACGCTGCCCAGGCGATCGATCTTGTCGTAGTTCACGCCCGCGAAGCTCGGCGTGAGCGCCGCGATCTCGGCCATGATCTCGCGCGGATGGGCGTAGGCCATGGGATAGCCCAGCGCCTTGGCCAGCAGCTGCGTGACCTCCCAGTCCGCATAGCCGGCCAGCGGCGCCATGACCTTGCGCACGCGCGAGATGCGGCGCTCGGCATTCGTGAAAGTGCCGTCCTTTTCGAGGAAGGCCGCACCCGGCAGGAAGACATGGGCGTACTTGGCGGTTTCGTTGAGGAAGATGTCCTGCACCACCACGCATTCCATATTGGACAGCGCGGCCGTCACATGCTGGGTGTTGGGGTCGGACTGCACGATGTCCTCGCCCTCGCAGTACAGGCCCATGAAACTGCCGGCCAGCGCGGCCTCGAACATGTTGAGAATGCGCAGGCCGGGCTCGGGGCTCAGCGCCACGCCCCAGGCGCCCTCGAACTCGGCGCGCACCGTGCTGTCCGAGATATGGCGGTAGCCGGGCAGCTCATGCGGAAACGAGCCCATGTCGCATGAGCCCTGCACATTGTTCTGGCCGCGCAGCGGGTTCACGCCCACGCCTTCGCGGCCCACGTTGCCCGTGGCCATGGCCAGGTTGGCAATGCCCATGACCATGGTCGAGCCCTGAGCATGCTCGGTCACGCCCAGGCCGTAGTAGATGGCGGCGTTGACAGGGCGGCCCGGCGCATGGCCCTCGGCACCCAGGGCATAGAGGCGCGCGGCGCCACGCACGAGTTCGGGCGCCACGCCCGTGACCTCGGCCATGGCCTCGGGCGAGTTCTCGGGCCTGGCCACGCATTCCTTCCACTGCGCGAAGGACTTGGCGTCGCAGCGCTCGGCGATGTAGTCCTCGGCCAGCCAGCCTTCAGTGACGATGACATGGGCCAGCGAGGTGATCATGGCCACGTTGGTTCCGGGCCGCAGCTGTAGGTGGTAGTCGGCGCGGATGTGGGGCGACTTGACGAGTTCGATCTCGCGCGGGTCGATGACGATGAGCTTGGCGCCCGCGCGCAGCCGCTTTTTCATGCGCGAGCCGAAGACCGGGTGGGCGGCCGTGGGGTTGGCGCCTATGACCATGATCACATCGGAATGCTCGATGGACTTGAAGGTCTGGGTGCCGGCCGAGGTGCCGTAGGTCTGGCCCAGACCGTAGCCCGTGGGCGAATGGCAGACCCGCGCGCAGGTATCGACGTTGTTGTTGCCGAAGGCCGCGCGCACCAGCTTCTGCACCAGATAGGCCTCCTCGTTGGTGCAGCGCGAGGAGGTGATGCCGCCAATCGAATCCTTGCCATGCTTGGCCTGGATGCGGCGGAATTCGCTGGCCGTATGCCGGATGGCCTCCTCCCAGCTGACCTCGCGCCAGGGATCGGTGATCTTGGCGCGGATCATGGGCTTGAGGATACGTTCGCGGTGGGTCGTGTAACCCCAGGCGAAGCGGCCCTTGACGCAGGAATGT
>JAFAIY010000231.1 GCA_019236485.1 Comamonas sp.
GGCCACGCTGTGGCCGTATTCCAAGATCTGCTTGGCTGCTTCGATCCTGAATTCTTCGGGGTAACGTTGACTGCTCATAAGGACTCCTATTGGAACGGAATAGGAGGCTTTGGGCTATCTACAAAACTCTGGTCGATTCAGAGCGGCTAACACGACCCAGCAAACCGAAGGTTTGCAGTTGATACGAGGCGCGAAGCCGCGGGCAGTACAGAAGTACAACAAGGCGAAGCAACGACGTATCAAGGGTTGTGTTAGCGGCTCTAAATGCGTGAGTGCACCTTAAGTCTGCGCGGGTAGAAATGCTTTAACGAAAACCTTCTCCAGGCGCAGAATGCAAGGGTTACTCGCTGTCTTGCAGGGGGTGAAATATGACCAAGGACTCCCGTCCCCGTCGGCCGAGCAAGAGTTGGCTGTGGCTTTTGCTGCTTCCGTGGATCGCCATGATCTACGTGCCCTCCTATAACCGCGACGAGCCGCGGCTTTGGGGTTTTCCGTTCTTCTACTGGTACCAGATGCTCTGGGTGCTGGTGAGTGCGGTGATTACCGCCCTGGTTTACTTCAAGACTCGCAGCAGCGGGCCGCGGTCGTCACGAGGAGACCCATCATGAACGTCACGGCCACCATCGTCTTCGTGCTGCTGTTTGCCTTCGTGACTGTCCTCGGCTTCTTTGCGGCGCGCTGGCGCCGCGGCGACTTGGATCAACTGCACGAATGGGGGCTGGGCGGGCGGCGCTTCGGCACCATCGTGACCTGGTTCCTGCTGGGGGCGATCTCTACACCGCCTACACCTTTATCGCCGTGCCGGCCCTGGTGTTCGGCGCCGGGGCCACCGGCTTCTTTGCGCTGCCCTACACGGTGCTGATTTATCCGTTTGCCTTCGTCGTGTTTCCCAGGCTGTGGGCCGTGGCCAAACGTCACGGCTATGTGACGGCGGCCGACTTTGTCAGTGCGCGCCACGGCAGCCGGATGCTGGGTTTGGCGGTGGCGGTCACGGGCATCGTCGCCACCATGCCCTATATCGCGCTGCAACTCGTGGGCATCCAGGTCGTCATCGGCGCGCTGGGATTTCAGACCACAGGCCTCGTCGGTGATCTTCCTTTGATCATCGCCTTCGCTGTGCTCGCGGCCTATACCTATGCGTCCGGCCTGCGCGCGCCGGCCATGATCGCCGTTGTGAAGGATGCACTGATCTACCTCACCATCATTGTTGCGATGGTGGTGATCCCGGCACAGCTGGGCGGTTTTGGCGCCATCTTTGCGGCGGTCTCGCCCGACAAGCTGCTGCTCAAGGCTCCGGACGCTGGCAGCCTCAATGGCTACAGCGCATACGCCACCCTGGCGCTGGGCTCGGCGCTGGCGCTGTTCCTGTATCCGCATTCGGTCACTGCGCTGCTCGCTTCCTCTTCTGGCAGTGTCATCCGCCGCAACATGGCGCTGCTGCCTGCCTATTCGCTGGTGCTGGGCCTGCTCGCGCTGCTGGGCTTCATGGCGCTGGCGTCTGGAGTGAAGGACATGCCGGAGTTCGTGCCTTACTTCAAGGCATTCGGGCCGAACTTCGCGGTGCCGGCCCTGATCCTGCATTTCTTTCCTTCCTGGTTCGTGGGGATAGCCCTGGCCGCGATCGCCATCGGTGCACTGGTGCCTGCGGCGATCATGTCGATTGCTGCGGCCAACCTCTACACGCGCAACATCCACAAGGAATTCATCAACCGCAACCTGCAAGCCCGTGAGGAAACGCAGGTCGCCAAATTTGTCTCGCTGCTTGTCAAGCTCGGCGCGCTCGCTTTCATTCTTGGGCTGCCGCTTACCTATGCCATCCAGCTGCAGTTGCTGGGCGGTATCTGGATCATCCAGACGTTGCCGGCCATCGTGCTTGGCCTTTATACGAGATTGCTCGACTACCGCGGTCTGCTGCTTGGCTGGGCCGCAGGCATCGTCACGGGTACCTGGATGGCGGCGTCGCTGAAGCTCGCCAGCTCGATCTACACCGTCCATTTGTTCGGCCTCGCCATCCCGGGTTACGCTGCGGTCTGGTCGCTGGCTGTCAATCTGGTGGTGGCCATCGTCGTTAGCGCCGTGGTTCATGTCGTGGGCATGACCAGAGCGAGCGACGGCACTCGGCCGCAGGATTATCTCGACACAGCCGAGACCTGAGAGCGACTTGCACAGCACCCCTACCCAAAGGATGCTGGCGGCACGGTGGTCGATTGAGAGCCCCCCAAAGGCGTTGATTTGGCCGGGTTCTAGAGCTTGTCCGAGGGAGGAGCCTGGACTTTTCTCGTGGACCGAGGGGCAACTCGTGGCCGGTTGGGTCCTGGGTGGCTATTGGAGCGCCATGTCTACGAGGGCCATGGATATGGATATCGGGTCCATCAAGGGCTCAATGGCTGTCGTGCATATTCTGAGAGAGTCATTTCGACAAGCGCTTTATAGGGGCGGTCAAAGCAGTGCCTGCACCGCCCGCCTTAGCTCCGGCAGCAGCTCTGCCTCGAACCATGGATTGCGGTTGAGCCAGCCCGTGTTGCGCCATGATGGATGGGGCAAAACAATGCAGCGAGGTTTGACGGTACTTTCCTCGATCTCGCGCCAATGCTGGACAGTGTCGTTGACGCCCTGTCGGAAGAGCTCTTTGGGCACCTGCAGGCGTTGCAAATGCCAGCGTTGGGCATAGCGTCCGACCAACAGCAAAAGTTGCAGCTCAGGAAGCTCGGCCATGAGCCTGGCGTGCCAGGTGTGGGCACATTCGGGCCGTGGAGGCAGGTCTGCGCCATGAGTGTCTAAGCCTGGAAAACAGAAGCCCATGGGTAAAACCGCAATGCGGGTGGCATCGTAGAAGATGCTCTCATCAATACCTAGCCACTGCCGCAGACGAACACCCGAGGGATCGGAAAACGGGATACCACTTTCATGCGCGCGAATTCCTGGTGCCTGGCTTGCAATACAGATACGTGCGGATCTGGAGATCTGAAACACTGGCCGGGGGGCGTGACCCAGGGCTCGCCCTTTGTCTGGGTGATCAATACAGATTCTGCAGTGACGTACTGCAGTGCTGAGTTCATCCAGTGACATGGCTTTGTCTGGCATGTGGCCCCGGCTCATGGCTTGCTACCGACCTCCGGAGTACCTAACTCTCCTGCAGCTAGATCACTGAATCACCCTGCGGCACTCATCAGTGCCTATAGGCGACGTCTCCCGCAATTGCTGCCGGGATGGGAGGAGATGCCTCGGTCGGCGCTGAGTTTAATAGTGCGCAGCGCGTTTCTCACAGCCTCGGCCGATAACAGGCGCACGGGGTGTTGTCAGATCTAATCCGGTGCGCTCAACCATCCGATCGCTCGACGACGAGCTCGCTGACCTGGACCACCGGCGTGATGTCGGTGTAGTTGGCGATGTCGCCCAGGATCTCTGCGCCGTGCTCTTGCATGGCGGCCTGGTAGCCTTCGGCCGAATCGCAGATGAACGCGCACATTGCCACGAATGCGGGCGGTGCACCGGGCGGTTTGCCGGCCAGGCCTTTTTCGACGGTGTAGTAGGCGCAGGCACTGCCCAGCCTGGCCTTCACCATCGGCATGTGCCGGTCGCGGTAGTAGGCGTGGTCGAAGCGCGCGCCTTCGGTGTACGGGTACATCACGTTGACCTTGATCATGCAGTTCTCCTTGCAATCATTGGCGTCATCTCCCAGAGATTCCCGTGGGAGCCGAAGATCATACCCATCTATTGGGCGGCGAAGATTTGTGGACACTCTTGCGATTGTGCAAGGCGCGAACGACCCAACTGACCGCTTTGCGGT
>JAFAIY010000339.1 GCA_019236485.1 Comamonas sp.
CCCCTTGGTGCTGGACAACCTGGTGGCCGACATCATGCCGGCCAGCCAGCGCAGCGATCTGACGCCTGCGTTCAGCTTCAACGGCCAGGGCATTTATGTGGCGGGGTCCAGCAAGGCGGCTCCGGTGGATCGCATCAGCCGTTGGCGGGGACTGCTGTCGCGGATGCAGCAAGAGGGCTTCATGCCATGAAGGCGTCGCTTGGCTGGAGGAGGCACGCTGCAGCTTGCGCTTTCCGCGCATGCGGGGTCAGGGCGCACGGGACTGCGGCAGGCAGCGTGATGGATGATTTGGTAATCGAAAGGCGGCAAACATGTCTTTGTTGAAGCAGCTACTGCTTAGCGTGACGGTGGCGATCTTGGCCATCCTCAGTGGCACGCTGGCATTCAGCATCGGAGCGGCGAAGCAGTATCTGGACGGACAGCTGCAGTCGGAAAGCGAGAACGCGGCCTCGTCGCTGGCGCTCTCGCTGTCCCAGCCGTCGAACCAAGACCCGGTGACCCAGGAGTTGCTGATGATGGCCTTGTTCGACAGCGGCCAGTTCCATGCGATCCGCTTGACGGCTCCGGACGCCAAGCTGCTGTTCGAGCGCAGCCGCGACGATCAGGCTGAGGACCTCAAGGCGCCGGCCTGGTTCTCGCAGCTGCTGCCGCTGAGCCAGCCCGAAGCACAGCGCGAGGTCAGCGACGGCTGGCGGCAGGTGGGGCGGCTGTCGGTGGCCGTGGACAACGGCTATGCACGCGAAGCGCTGTGGCGCAGCAGCGTGCGCATGGCGGGGCTGGTAGTGGCGGCCGGACTGGCCTGGGCCTTGTTCGTGGTGCTGCTGCTCAAGTGGTTCCGCAGGGTTTTGCAGCAGGAAATTACGGCCCAGGTGCAGGCCATAGACAGCCGCTCAGGGGCTGCGGCCAGGCCGGCCCTGCCGGCCAGGGCGATGGTGGCCGAGCTGGTGCCCGTGCTCACGGCCATTGCCGATACGCGCGAGCGGGTGCAGGCCACGGCACAGGAGCAGACCGCGCGCATCGAGTCGCTGGAGCTGGAGGTCAATCGCGACCCCGTCACGCAGCTGCCCAACCGCAAGTACTTCGTCAACGAGCTGCGCCGCGCGCTGGGCGCGGCAACCGGCGGCCATGTGATGCTGTTTCGCCAGCGCGACCTGCTGGCCCTCAATGCCCAGATGTCGCGCGCGAGTGCCGATGCCTGGCTGACCTCGGTGGGCGAGAACGTGAGCCAGGTCCTCAAGAGCCATGCCGAGGGTGGCCCGCAGCTGGCGCGCCTCAACGGCTCGGATTTCGTGGTGCTCATGCCCGCGCTGCTCGGGCCGCAGGCCATGTCGCTGGTGCAGCAGATACGCCAGGTGCTGCTGTCCATGCGCGTGACCTTGAACGACGGCCACTGGTGCCGCTGGAGTTTTGCGCTGACCGATTACTCCTCGTCCAGTTCGGTGACCGGCGTGCTCTCGCGTCTGGACTATGGCTTGATGCGCGCCGAAAGCTCGGGCCAGGCCGACGTGGAATATGTGGCTTATGGCGATGAGGAGGTGGTCTCGAATATGGCAGGCGAGACCCTGTGGCGCCAGATGCTGATGGCCGCGCTGGAAACACCGGGCATGCTGGCCCTGGCCGTCAAGCCCATGGCCTTCCAGGGGCAGGATGGTGCTCAAAAGCACAGCGAGGCGTCGCTGACGCTGCGCGCCGCATCGGGCGAGACCTTGATGGGTTCGCTGTTCCTGCCCGTGGCCGTGCGCCTGGGCCTGTCTGCGGACTTCGATCTGCACGCGGTCGCGCTGGGTCTGGGCTGGCTGCAGCAGCAGCCGGAAAGATCCGAGCTGGTCATCCGCATCTCCTTGCCATCCCTGGCGCAGGCTGATTTCCTGGCGCGGCTGCGCGAGCTGCTGCAAGCGCCGCAGTGGCAGCCGCATCTGGCCGGCCTGTGCCTGGAGCTGGATGCGCACGGCCTCATGGCCTATCCGCACGAGGTAAGCGAGTTCTGCAGCAGCATGGCGCTGGCCGGTGTGGGCGTGGGCCTGCGCCGCCTGGACCAGCAGCCCATGGCTCTGGTGCAGCTGCACACCCTGCCGCTGCGCTATGTGAAGCTGGGCGGGGATTTCTCCGAGCAATCCTGGCAAAGCCCGGGCGCGCTGCATCTGCTGCAGGCCATGACGGAAACCGCAGCCGTGCTCGGCATCCGGGTCGTGGTGGCCGACTCGGTGAATGCGGAAACGGCACGCCGGCTGCACAAGCAAAATGCTCTGACCCTCTGGGGCTGAGGGCCAGCCGCTACAAAAACAAAAGGGGCGCTTAGGCGCCCCTTTTCAGTTCTGCACTTTCCCATCAATGGGCGGCAGTGTCGTCGCCGATCTGCACCCGCCTCGCATAGCGCTGCGCAAGCACGGCGCAGACCATGAGCTGGATCTGGTGGAACAGCATCAGCGGCAGCACGATGGCGCCCACCGAGGCGGCCGGAAACAGCACATTGGCCATGGGAATGCCGCTGACCATGCTTTTCTTGGAGCCGCAGAACACCAGCGTGATCTCGTCTTCCTTGTTGAAGCCCAGGCGGCGCGCGCCCCAGGTGGTGATGCTCAGCACCACGGCCAGCAGAACGCAGCACAGCGCAATCAGGCCGATGAGCGAGGGGATGGGCGTTTGCTGCCACAGGCCGCTGATGACGGCGGCGCTGAAGGCCGCATAGACCACGAACAGGATAGAGCCCTGGTCCACCAGCTTGATGATGGAGGCGCGGCGCTGCAAAAAGCCGCCAATCACGGGGCGCAGCAAATGGCCCACGATGAAGGGCAGCAGCAGCTGCATGGCGATCTTGCCGATCGCGTGCAGAGCATCGCCGCCCTCAGCGTTCTTGTTCAGCACCAGGCTCACCAGCACCGGCGTGACCAGGATTCCCAGCAGGGTCGAGGCCGAGGCGCTGCACACGGCAGCAGGCACGTTGCCGCGCGCCATGGAGGTAAAAGCGATGGCCGACTGCACGGTGGCGGGCAGGGTGCAGAGAAACAGCACGCCTATATACATCTCGGGCGTGACCAGAGGCGAGAGCAGAGGGTGCAGCGCCAGGCCCAGGAGCGGAAACAGCACAAAAGTGGCGATGAAGATCCATACATGCAGCCGCCAGTGGCCTATGCCCGCAAAAATGGCCTGGCGCGAGAGCTTGGCGCCATGCAGAAAGAACAGCAGGCTCACGATGGCCGTGGTGGCCAGTTCCACATAGTCGGCAAATTTGCCGGACGCCGGGAAAAAGCTGGCCAGTACCACGGTGGTGATCAGGGCCAGGGTGAAGTTGTCGGGAAGAAAACGAGGGCGGGACATATCTCTGCTTCAAAGCCATCAAGGCGGGCGCGCATGGGGCGCGATGGCTGCGTATTGGACACGCATTCAATTCAAAAGAGAAATGGATTTATTCGATAGTTCTATAATTTTTTGATATGAATATCAGTCTGCGTCAACTGCGCACCTTTGTGGCCGTGGCCGAGAGCCGCAGCTTCAGCCGCGCGGCCGAGGCGCTGGCCTTGACGCAGCCGGCCGTCAGCCGCAATGTGACGGAGCTGGAGCAGGCCATGGGGCTGCAGCTGTTGCATCGCACCACGCGCGAGGTGGAGCCTACCGATGCGGGCCGCGTGCTGCTGGGCAATGTCACGCGGGTTCTGGAAGATCTGGATGCCTGCCTGCTGGAGGTGCAGGGCCTGGCCACGCAGCGCAAGGGCCGGGTCAAGGTGGCCAGCAGCCCCACGCTGTCGGCCAATCTGCTGCCGCAGTGCATTGCGCGCAGCAAGCAGCAGTCACCGGGGGTGGACATCAAACTGCTGGACCGCATTCAGAGCGATGTGCTGCTCAGCGTGCGCAGCGGCGAGGTGGACTTCGGCGTGGTGATAGACCCGTCGGAAAAGCAGGATCTGCATGTGCAGACGATTCTGACCGAGCCCTTCTGCCTGGTCTGCCTGTCCTCGCACCGGCTGGCGCGCAGAAAAGAGGTGTCCTGGGCCGATCTGGCCGGCGAGCCCCTGGTGCTGCTGGACCATGCCTCCGGCAGCCGCCGGCTGATCGATGCGGCGCTGCAAGCCCATGGCGCGGCCGCTTCGGTGGTGCAGGACGTGGGGCATACCACCACCATCTACAGCATGGTGCAGCAGGGCCTGGGCTTGAGCGTGGTGCCGCAGCTGGCGATTCCCGCCGCCTGGAAGAGGCTGGCCGCGACTCCGGCCAGATCGGGTGAGCCCGCCGTGCTGGTCAGCCGCAAGCTGGTGCCGCAGGTGGAGCGCGGCATCATGCTGGTGCGGCGCCAGCAGCGCGAGCTGTCGCCCGTGGCGCACCGGGTCTGGGAGCTGATTGCCGACGAGGCTGCGCGCCGGCTGGACGGTTAGCGGTTCAGGGGCGGATCACGATGCGCGAATCGATCACCAGCCCTTGCGGCTGGGGTGCCACATACACGGGCTGGGGCGCGACATAGACCGGCTGTGGGGCGTAGACCATGGGGCGGTCGCGGCACTTGCGCTTTTCCTTGTATTCGCCATTGCCCTTCCACTTGCGCTCGACCTTGCACTGGCCATCCCAGAACTCTTCCTTGTGCTTGTGGCCATGGTGTCCATGGCCGTGCGCCAGGCTGCTCAAAGGTGTGACAAGCAGTGCGACGGGCAGGCAGGCGGAGAGAGTGGCAAGAATCAGATGCATCGGAAATGGCGCGGCGCGCGAGCAGGGCGCGCCACGGAAGTGACTTGTAAAGCTGCAAGCTTAAGGCCAATGCACCCGGGATGCTGTATCAAATCATGAGCAGCGCCTGCGCGGCTCATCACCATATGCGGGCGTTGCTTTCAAAACCGAAGCGGATTGCGCGCGTTCTGCCTTGATTTCAGGCGGGTTATGCAATGAATGTGGCTATATGTCCGCGCCAGCAGCTATTTCATTGATAGCTGTTTTTAGGGGGCTGAGCCAGAAAGGCGAGCCGGAAATCGCGGCCTGAAGGCCCGCGTGCCTGCTGCCGGGCGCCACGCATCGGCGGCCGTATCCGGCGCCGCGGCCGGATAAGGAGAGCTGCCGGAGCCAGGGTTCAGGGCTTCCGGCTGTGAGGCAAGCGCTTAGTGACGGCGCTGCTGAGGAGGCTGGCCG
>JAFAIY010000460.1 GCA_019236485.1 Comamonas sp.
CAGCGAAGTCAGGCTCAGGCCTTGCGCGATCACCACTCCGCCCAGCCAGGCACCCAGGGCATTGCCCAGGTTGAAGGCTGCGATATTGAGGCTGGATGCCAGATTCATGCCTGCTTCGCCCGCAGATTGCAGCACGCCCATCTGTAGCGGCGCCACCGTGGCAAAGGCGGCAATGCCTAGCATTAGCACAAAGCCAATGGCCAGGGGCGTGCTGGCAAACATCCAGCGGCCCGCGATCAGGACCAGCATCAAGGCAGCCAGCGATACCCACAGTGCGCGTTGCACGCCAAAGTGGTCGGCCAGCTTGCCGCCCGCATGGTTGCCAACGGCCAGGCCCGCACCGAACAGCAGCAGGGTGACGGCGATCAGGCGGTTGTTCATTCCCGTGATCTGGGTCAGAAGGGGCTCTATATAGGTGTAGAGGGTGAAGACGCCGGCAAAGCCGATCACCGTCAGCAGCAGGCCGCGCCACATGGCGCTATTGCGCAGCACGGCCAGCTCCTGTATCAGGCCCTGTGGGCTGGGCACGCTCAGCTCGCGCGGCACATGGCGCAGCAGGATCAGCAGCGCGATCACGCCGATCCCGCTGACGCTGGCAAATGCCATGCGCCAGCCCCAGTGCTGGCCGATCCAGGTGCCGAAAGGAACGCCCAGCAGCGTGGCCAGGGTCAGGCCGGAAAACATCAGCGCAATCGCCGAAGCCTTCTTCTCGGGGGGCACCAGCTGCGTGGCGACGACCGCGCCCACGCCGAAGAAGGTGCCGTGGGTCAGCGAAGTCAGCACGCGTGCCGCCAGCAGCCAGCCATAGCTTGGCGCCAGGGCGGCGGCGGCATTGCCGGCGATGAACAGCAGCATCAGGCTCAGCAGCAACAGCTTGCGTGGCCAGCGGCGCGAGGCCAGCGTGAGCACGGGGGCACCCAGTGCGACCCCCACGGCGTAGCCCGAGATCAGTGTGCCCGCCATGGGGATGGAGATATGAAGATCCTGGCTGACCTGGGTCAGCAGGCCCATGATGATGAATTCCGTGGTGCCGATGCCAAAAGCTCCGGCGGCCAATGCAAGCAAGGCAGCTGGCACGATGAGTCCTTTTTGAAGATTTCAGAGAGCCATGACTGTGAGCCGCTTGCGCCGCGGGCGGTAGTCGGTTCAAGGGAAAGGCATCTGTGCCATGCGGGAAACAATCCAGGCAATACCATGAGGTACATGATGGAAAAACACGCCAGGGACTCGCTGCCCGCTACGGCCCCGGGCCAGGAGATCAACCGCTTTACCGAGCTGCAGACCTTTGTGCAGGTCGCGCAGCTGGGCAGTTTTTCGGCGGCCGCGCGCCAGCGTCAGGTATCGCCCTCGGCCGTGAGCAAGATCGTGGCGCGGCTGGAGGCCAGGCTGGGCGTGCAGCTGCTGCGCCGCAGCACGCGCCGGCTGGAGCTGACCGAGGAGGGGCTGCAACTGCTGGAGCAGGGCAGAACGCTGCTGGCCGACTGGATGGCGCTGGAGTCCGCAGTGACCCGCCAGGGCCAGCCCAGCGGGGTGGTGCGCATCAATGCCAGCTCCAGCACCGGGCAGAGGCTGCTGGTGCCGCTGGTGGCCGAAATCATGCAGGCCTGGCCGGACCTGCAGCTGGACCTGAGCTTTACCGATCGCGTGGTGGATCTGATCGCGGAGAACGCAGACATTGCCCTGCGCTGGGGGCGGCTGCCGTCTTCGGACATGGTGGCGCGGCTGCTGGGGCGCACGCGCCAGGTCATCGTGGCCTCGCCCGCCTATCTGGCGCGCCATGGCCGGCCGGCTCATCCCGAGGATCTGCTGCAGCATGTGCGCATAGGCTGGAACTACCCGCGTGCCGTGCCGCACTGGCCATTCATGGTCCAGGGGCAAAAGCATGCGGTCGCCATGGGCGAGGCGCTGCGCGTCAACGACGGCGAAGCCATGTGCGCGCTGACTCTGGCGGGCGCCGGCCTGGCGCGGCTGTCGCTGTATCACGCCTGGGACGAGCTGCAGGCGGGCCGGCTCAAGATCGTGCTCGAGGAGTTCAACCCCGGCGATCTGGAGCCCATCCATGCGGTGTATGTGGGCAAGCCCGGCCAGCTGCCGGCGCGCACCAGGGCCGTGCTGGATTTCCTCAAGGCGCGCGTGAACCTGGCTTATGCGGAGACCGTGCCCGCCGAATGGCTGTGAAAAAGCCCGCAGCCGAAAACTCGGGGCGGGCTTTGTGGCCTTCAGGCGGAACCGCTGCGCGGCTCCGGTGTGAGGGCGGTATCAGGCGGTCAGATCCACCAGCGAGCGCGCGATGACCTTGGTCGCGCGGCGCAGGTCCTCCAGCACCAGACGTTCGTCGGAGCGCTTGGCGTGCGATTCCAGCACGGTGCGCGGGCCGGCGCCGTAGATCACGCCGGGGATGCCGCGCTCCACGTACAGGCGCACATCGGTGTACAGCGGCGTGCCGACTGCGGGAGGCTTCTCGCCGAACACGGCTTCGCCATGGGCCTGGATGGCGTCCACCAGGGGCTGGTTGCCGGCCAGGGGGGTCATGGCGTTGGCCAGCAGCAGGCGCTTGATGTCCACGCGCACGGCATCTTCGCCGGTGTAGCCGCCCTGGGTGTTGAAGTCGGCGATGGCCTTGGCGATCACGGCGCGGATGCTGGCTTCGACTTCCACGGGATTCTCTTCGGGAATCATGCGGCGGTCGATCTTGAGCATCACCTTGCCGGGCACCACGTTGGTGTTGGTGCCGCCGTCGATGCGGCCGATGTTCAGATAGGGGTGCTTGATGCCGGGCACTTGCGAAGTGACCTGCTTGTACTTCACGTTCTCGGCGTACAGCGCATTCATCAGCACCACGGCGGCCTGCAGCGCGTCCACACCGGTATGGGGCACGGCGGCGTGAGCCATCTTGCCCTGCACGGTGATCTCCATCTGCAGGCAGCCGTTGTGGGCCGTCACCACTTCATAGCTGAAGCCGGCCGCGATCATCAGATCGGGCTTGGTCAGGCCTTTTTCCAGCAACCAGCCCGGGCCCATGATGCCGCCGAACTCTTCGTCGTAGGTGTAGTGCAGCTCCACGGCGCCCTTGCTGGGCTTGGCCACGGCTTCCAGGGCGCGCACGGCGTAGGTGAAGCTGGCGAAGTCGCTCTTGCTCACGGCAGCGGCGCGGCCGTAGAGCTTGCCGTCCTCGATCTCGGCGCCGTAAGGGGCCTTGGTCCAGCCTTCGCCCGGAGGCACCACGTCGCCGTGGGCGTTCAGGGCGATGGTGCGGCCGCCGTCGCCCTGTGCACCGTATTGGCGGCGCACGATCAGGTTGGTGATGGACTGCATGCCATAGGCCTTGACATCGGCCTCGGGCACCACATGCTTCTCGGCATCGAAGCCGAAGGTCTTGATCAGCTCGGCCGTGCGCTCGGCATGGGGCGCGTTATTGCCCGGCGGCGTGTCCGTGGGGACCTGCACCATGGCTTGCAGAAAGCGCACTTCCTCGTCGAAGTGCTGGTCGATCCAGGCGTCGAGGGCGGCGTAGGTGGCTTGCTTGTCTTGGTTCATATTGGTCATTGCTGTTCTTGAGCCAGTTGGTTGAGGACGTGGGTGAAAGCATCCACGGACAGTTGCATATCGTCGGAAGTCGAGGACTCGAGCGGGTTGTGGCTGATGCCGGCGTTGAGGCCGCGCACGAACAGCATGGCCTGGGGCATGATTTCGTGCAGCTTCATGGCGTCGTGGCCGGCGCCGCTGGGCATGCGGAACAGCGGCACGCCCAGTGCGTCCACGGCATTTTCCCAACGCTTCTGCCATGCGGGGGCGCTGGGCGCGGCGGCGGCCTTCATCGACAGCTCGGTCGTGTAGCGCAGGCCGCGGCGTTCGGCGATCGCAGCCATCTCGGCCATGATGTCCTTGATCATGGCGTCGCGCTGCTCGTTGGTGGGAGCGCGCAGGTCCAGCGAGAACTGGCAGCGGCCGGGCACCACGTTGACCGAGCCCGAGGGCACGTTGAGCTGGCCTATGGTGGCCACGCTGTCGCCATCCTGGCCGGCCCGCTTTTCGATGTACAGCGACAGCTCGGCCACGCCGGCGGCCGCATCGCGGCGGCGGTTCATGGGCGTGGTGCCGGCGTGGCTGGCCATGCCTATGAACTCGCAGACATAGCGGGCGCTGCCGTTGATCGAGGTCACGATGCCCAGGGGGATGTCGAGCTCGTTGAGCACCGGGCCCTGCTCGATGTGCACCTCGATGAAGCCCAGGTACTTGGCGGGGTCGCGCTCCAGCTTGGGGATGTCGTCGATGCACAGGCCGGCGTGGGTCATGGCTTCGCGCAGCGTGATGCCGTCGGCGTCCTTCTGCTCCAGCCATTCCTGCTTGAAGTCGCCGACCAGGGCGCCCGAGCCCAGGAAGGTGGCCTTGTAGCGCTGGCCTTCTTCTTCGGCAAAGCCCACGACTTCGATGTTGAACGGCAGGCGTTTGCCTTGCTGGGCCAGCTGCTTGACGCAGGCCATGGGCACGAAGATGCCCAGGCGGCCGTCGTACTTGCCGCCGTTGCGCACGGTGTCGTAGTGGCTGCCGGTCAGCAGGGTCTTGGCGCCCTTGTCCGCAAATTCTGGGGCTGCCTTGTAGCGGCCGACCACATTGCCCACGGCGTCGATCTCGACCTCGTCGAAGCCGATTTCACGCATCCAGTGGCTGATGCGCTGCGCGCAGGCGCGGTGGGCGTCGGTCAGGTAAGTCACCGTGAGCTGGCCCTTCTCGGCGTAGCCGGGGTCGCTGTTGGTGGACAGGCGCTCCTGCCAGTCCCAGACTTCGTTGCCTGCCACGGGCTCGTAGCCGAACTTGTCGTTGAGGCGGATTTCGGCAATGCGGTGGATGTTGCGCAGTGCCTCGGCCTGTTCGTAGTCGGGGTGGTTGAACATGCGACGCTCGAAGGTCGCAATGATCTCGGCCTTGGCCAGCCCCAGGCCGCGCGCGCCGCGCACCGCCAGGATGAAGGGGAAGCCAAAGCGCTTGCCGTATTCGGCGTTGAGCTTGCGGATGTGCTCCAGCTCTTCGGGCGTGCAGTTGGTCAGGCCGGCCTTGGTCTGCTCGTTGGTCGATTCGGCCGTGAGCGTGTTGGTTTCCATCTGCTTGCCGGCCAGTTCCGGGTGGGCGCGGATCAGGTCCAGCTTGGCCTGCTCGCTGGCTTCGGCCAGCACCTGAGCCATGGCGTGCTTGATGTGGGCCATGGATTTGAAGGGGCGCTGCTCCAGCGCCTTGGCGGCAATCCAGGGCGAGTGCTCGTACAGGCCATCGAGCAGGTCGGTGGCGGTGGCCGCGTCGGCGGCGTTCAGTTGTTCCAGGGTCAAAGCCATGTCGCAATCAATCCTTGCAGGGGAAACGCTCGGCCCAGTGGCGAGCCAGGTCAATACGGCGGCACACCCAGACCTTGTCGTGTTTCTGGATGTGGTCGAGGAAACGCTGCAGCGCCGTGATGCGGCCGGGGCGGCCCAGCAGGCGGCAGTGCATGCCTATGCTCATCATCTTGGGCGCGTTGTCGCCGGACGGATCGCCTTCGGCGTACAAGGTGTCGAAGGTGTCCTTCATGTACTGGAAGAACGGGTCGGCATGGGAGTAGCCCTGGGGCAGGGCAAAGCGCATATCGTTCACGTCGAGCGTGTAGGGCACGATGAGCTGGTTGCGCGTGCCGCCGTCGGTCTTGGCGACCTTCATCCAGAAGGGCAGGTCGTCGCCGTAGTAGTCGCTGTCGTAGCTGAAGCGGCCAGCATCGGCCACCAGGCGGTGGCTGTTGGGGCTGTCGCGGCCCGTGTACCAGCCCAGGCCGTGGTCGCCGTCATGGCCGTAGAGCTCGCCAAAGATCTCCAGGCACTGCTGCATATGGGCGCGCTCGATTTCTTCGGGCACGTTCTG
>JAFAIY010000455.1 GCA_019236485.1 Comamonas sp.
ACGCCTTTTTCCTTCAGGCGCACGGCTTCCTCAACGGCGATTTCGTCAAAGGGGTTCATGCTCATCTTGACGTTGGCGATGTCCACACCCGTGCCGTCCGATTTCACGCGGACCTTGACGTTGTAGTCCACCACGCGTTTGACAGGGACCAGGATTTTCATAGAACAGCTCTTGCTTGTTGAAGGTGAGATGCGGGCGGCAGGCAAGCCCTGCCGCCCGGCGATGGGTATATGGAAGGTCTAGGAATCAGGCAGCGGCCTCGGGCATGGTCAACACGCCGCGCTGCTGCAGCTGCTGCAGTTGCTCGTCGCTCATGGCCAGCAGCTGCTGCAGCACTTCGCGCGTGCCCTCACCCAGCATGGGCGGTGCGCTGCGCACCGGCAGACGCTGGCCGTCCAGGCGGTACGGCGGCGCGAGAACCGTGGTGGAGCCCGCCACGGCATGCGGCATGGACTGGAGCATGCCGGTCTGCGCCGTGCGCTCGCTGACCAGGGCTTCGTGCAGGCCGGCCGCGCGCCCGCTGGGAATCCCGCATTCGGCCAGCCGCTGCAGCAGAACCTCGCGCTCGAAGCCCGCTATGGCTTCGGACAGCATGGGCAGCAGGCTGGCACGGTTTCTGGAGCGCTCCACATTGGTGGCGTAGCGCAGGTCCTCGACGATATCGGGGCGCGCGATCACCTGCCGGCAGAACTTGTCGAACTGGCTGTTGTTGCCCACGGCGATGATCAGCGGACCGTCGGCCGCCTCGAACAGGCCGTAGGGCACGATGGACGGATGGTTGTTGCCGTAGCGCTTGGGCTCATGGCCGAGCTGCAGCGCGTCGAGAGCGCAGTAGCCGTTGATGGACAGGCCGCAGTCGTACAGGGCCATCTCGATGCGCCGGCCGCGGCCGGTGCGCTCGCGGCGGAACAGCGCGGCCAGCACGGCCTGGGCCGCATACATGCCGGTCATCATGTCGACCACGGCCACGCCGAACTTCAGCGGCGGCATGTCCTGATCGCCGTTGACGGCCATCAGCCCGGCCTCGGCCTGGATCACCAAGTCGTAGCCCGGGCGCTTGACTTCGGGCGTGTGGCTGCTGTAGCCCGCCACGGTGCAGTAGATCAGGCCCGGTTTGATGGACTTGAGCTTGTCATAGCCCAGGCCCATCTTGTCGGCCCCGCCATGCTTGAAATTGCTGATCACCACGTCGAACTGGGGCAGCAGCTCATAGATGATCTGCACCGCCTCGGGCGTCTGCAGGTCCAGGGTGATGGAGCGCTTGCTGCGATTGACGCTGTTGAAATAGGTGGTCTCGGTCTTGCCCACGCGCATGCCCCAGTCGCGCGTGTCGTCGCCACGGCCCGGGTGCTCCACCTTGATGACTTCCGCGCCGAAGTCCGCCAGCACCTGGCCGCACAGCGGCCCGGCCAGCACGCGCGACAGGTCCAGCACGCGCACGCCTTCCAGGGGAAGGTCCATCTCATCCTGCAAATCTGCTTGGCTCATTCTTGCTGTTTCCTATCTCTTGTCTCTGGAACGCCCGGAGCTTGCGGACCCGGGGCGCAGGCCGATGCCGCGCCTCAGGCCATGGCCGACCGGGCTTGCTGAATCAGGCGCTATGCCCCAGGGCGATGAAGCGGGCCAGATGATGGTCCTCGTCGCCGAACTGGTGATCGATCATCACCAGGCGCTTGGCGTAATGGGCCAGGGGCAGCTCCCAGGTCATGCCTATGCCGCCATGCAGCTGTATGCTTTCCTGCGCCACCTTGGTGCCGGTATGGCCCACGCTGTACTTGGCAGCCGACAGGGCTTTCTCGCGCGCCGCGCCCCGGGCATTGTCTATGGCATCGGCCGCATTGATCACTGCCGAGCGCGCCTGCTCCACTTCCAGCAGTACATCGGCCATGCGGTGCTGCAAGGCCTGGAAGCTGCCTATGGCCGCGCCGAACTGCTTGCGGGTCTGCAGGTATTCCAGCGTGCTTTGCTTGGCCACGTCCATGGCGCCCACGGACTCGGCCGCCAGCGCCAGCAGCGCGTAGCCGCTGATATGCTCCAGCAGCGCATGGCCCTGGCCTTCGGCGCCTAGCAGCGCATCGCTGCCCAGACGCACCTGGTCGAAAGTCAGCTCCGCCGCCCGCCCGCCTTCAAAGCGGTTATAGCCGCGCTTGGCCAGACCCGCGGCATGGCCGTCCACCAGGAACAGGCTGATGCCGCCCTGCTCCAGGCGCTCGCCCGAGGTGCGCGCCGAGACCAGCAGCAGATCGGCCCGGTCGCCGAACCCCACCACGCCCTTGCTGCCGTTCAGCACCCAGCCGCTGGCGGTTCTGTCGGCCGACAGGCCCACATTGCTGAGCTCGTAATGGCTGCCCGGCTCGTCGTGAGCCAGCGCGGCCAGCAGCTCGCCGGCGATGATGCCGTCGAGTTTCTGCTTTTGCGCTTCGCTGCCGCCCGCGATCAGCGCCTGCCCCACCAGCAGCGCGCCCAGCAGGGGCTCGGCCACCAGGCCGCGGCCGAGGGCCTCAAACACCACGCTGATGTCAAAGCCTGCGCCGCCAAAGCCGCCCACGGACTCGGGAAACAGCGCGCCGATCGCGCCCAGCTCGGCGAACCGCGCATAGAGCTCGGGGCTGTGGCCGGCTTCGCCATAGGCCAGCCGGTTGCGCTGCTCGATGCCATACTGCTCGGAAACAAAGCGGTTCAAGGTATCCGCCAGCATGCGGCGGTCTTCGGTGTGCACAAAGTTCATGGCAAATTCTTTCTTCCCGATCCAGCACATCGCTGTCGCATGCCATCGGCCGGTTCGCCAGGGACGCCTAGCAAGGGCCGCCCCGCAGCGAAGGCGTCGTCCCCCTGGAGGGGGAAGGCGCGCAGCGACTCAGGGGGTGTTGCTTACAAGCCCAGAATCATCTTGGAGATGATGTTCTTCTGGATCTCGTTGGAGCCGCCGAAGATCGACAGCTTACGGTAGTTGAAGTAGTTGGCTGCCGCCGTGGCCGCCTCGGCCATGCCGCCGACAGGGGTCTG
>JAFAIY010000598.1 GCA_019236485.1 Comamonas sp.
TCGGCGCTGCTCACGCTCAGGCATTCGATACCTTCGAGTTGCAAAGCCTGTGCGCAGGCCATGGCGACATCGGCGTCGTCTTCGACAATCAGGGCTTGGACGGGGGAATTCATGGACAGCGCTCAATCAGCATAGCGGCTGAGTATCCGCTAACGGCAGACTCAGCGTGAAGATGGCCCCGCCTTGCGGATGGTTGCCGCCTTGCAGGCGGCCGCCGCCGCTGCGCGCAATATCGGCCGACAGCGACAGGCCCAGGCCCAGGCCTTGCCCCTCGGGCTTGGTGGTGAAGAAGGGCTCGAACAGATGGGCCGCGGCCTGCTCGCTGAGCCCGGGACCGTGGTCGCGCACGCTGATCTGCGCCCATGACTCCGATTGCTGACATTCGATTTCGATTCGCGGCTGACGGCTCTCGCGCATGGAATCCAGGGCGTTGCCCAGCAGATTGATCAGCACCTGCTGCACGCGGTTGGCATCGCACCAGGCCTTCAGCTCGGGCTGATGCAGATCGCAAGTCACGACCGCCGCGCTCTGGGAAATGCGTGGC
Source organism: Comamonas sp. (assembly GCA_019236485.1). Taxonomy (GTDB): domain Bacteria; phylum Pseudomonadota; class Gammaproteobacteria; order Burkholderiales; family Burkholderiaceae_C; genus Comamonas. The sequence continues at coordinate 545 of JAFAIY010000598.1, forward strand.
TCCAGCACGGCCAGCGCGCCCTCGATCACCTTGGCCAGCTCCACCAGCTGGGGCTGGCCCGCGGATTTGCGCGCAAAGTTGCGCAACTGCCCGGTAATGCGCCCCATGCGGTCGGCCAGCTCGGCCATGCGCTGCAGATTGCTGTGCGCCATCTCGGGCTGGCCGCGCTCCAGAAAGCGCTGGCTATTGCCCGCCAGGGCCCGCAAGGCGGCAAGGGGCTGGTTGAGCTCGTGCGCGACCTCGGTCGAGAGCTGGCCGATCACGGCGAGCTTGCCGGCCTGCACCAGTTCGTCCTGGGCCGCGCGCAGCGTGATCTCGGCCTGCACGCGCTCGGCCACCTCCTGCTGCAGGGCCTGGTTGGCCAGCGACAGATCCTCGGTGCGCTGCTCCACCTTGCGCTCCAGCGCATCATTTGCGGCCTGCAGCGCGGCCTGTGCGGCCAGCTGCTCGCGCAGGTGCCGACGGCGCTGGTACAGCAGGGCCGCCAGCAGCAGCACCAGGGCCGTCAGCGCCGCAGCCACCCAGGCGCGGCTCAGCGCCAGCTGGTTGATAGGCCGCAGCGAGGACAGCACCGTCATGCGCCAGGGCGTGCCCGCCAGCGGCCGCGACTGGGCCAGGAACAGGCCGGCTGCAGCGGCGGGGCCTGCCTCCGGCTTCAGCCGCACCAGGGCCGTGTTGGCATCGAGCGCGCGCAGCACCTGCCAGCCCAGGGGCCGCAGGGCGCGCCGGTTGTATTTCTGGGAATTTGCGAGCTGCTGGCGCGTGTCCTCGTCCAGCGGCTGCAAGGTGGTGAATTTCCATTCGGGCCGGTTGCTGAGAATCAGCACGCCGTTCTCGTCGCTGACCAGCACCGGGGACTCCACGGCGGCCCAGGATTGCTCCAGCTGCGCCAGTCCCACCTTGACCACGGCCACGCCCTGCACCTGGCCCGGCTTGGGGCCCATGGTGTTGGTGAGGTAGTAGCCGGGCTCGCCACGCGTCGTGCCTATGCCGAAATAGCGGCCACTGCCCACGCGCAGGGCCTCAAGGTAATAGGGACGGAAACTCAGGTCCTCGCCGACAAAGCTGTCGGCACGCCGCCAGTTGCTGGCGGCCTTGACTATGCCGTGGCTGTCCACCACATAGATGCTGAGCGTGCCCGCACGGTCGCTGAGCTGCTCCAGATACCGATTCACCTGCTGCTGCAAGGCTTCATCGTCGGGCCGGCTCAGCAGGGCCTGGACCTCCTCCTCCAGCGCCACGATGGCGGGCAGGAAAGCGTATTTGTCCACTTCCCGCTCCAGGCTGGCCGCATACAGATCCATGCGGTGCTCGCCCGAGGCACGCAGATCTGCAACACCGGCCTGCTGCGCCAGCCAATGCGCACCCCAGCCGCCCAGGCCGCTCAGCAGCAGCCACAGGCAGGCAAGCGAGAGCAGGACGGACAGGCGCGGCGGCCGGGCAAGGGAGAGAGCGGACATGGGGTCCGCCATGGTAGCAGTGCCGGCCGCCGCGCCCTGTGCGGCCGGTTTTAGACGCAGATCAGGCAATCCGGCCTCAGGCGGCCAGGCGCTCCGCTTCGGGCATGGCCACCACGGCCGCATCGGCTTGCGGCTCGGCCTCGTCGTCGCTCTTGCCTTCCCACTTGGCCACCACGGCCGTGGCAATCGCGTTGCCCAGCACATTGGTCAGCGTGCGGCCCATGTCCAGGAAGTGGTCTATGCCCAGGATCAGCAGAATGCCGGCTTCCGGCAAACCGAACATGGGCAGCACGGCTGCCACCACCACCAGCGATGCGCGCGGCACACCGGCAATGCCCTTGCTCGAGACCATGAGCACCAGCAGCATGGTGATCTGCGCCGTCAGCGACATCTCTATGCCATAGGCCTGGGAGATGAAGATCGCCAGGAAGGTGGTGTAGATCATCGAGCCATCCAGATTGAAGGAATAGCCCAGGGGCAGCACAAAGCCCGTGATGCGCGGCTTGATGCCGAACTCTTCCAGCTGCTCCATCAGCTTGGGCAGCGTCGATTCGCTGCTGGCCGTGAAGAAGCCCACCAGCAGCGAGCCGCGGATCAGGCCCAGCAAGCGGAACACGTCGCGGCCCAGCACCAGATAGCCGGCCAGCGTCAGCAGCAGCCACAGCGTGGCCAGCGCTATATAGAAGCAGAGCATGAACTTGCCGAACACGGACAGCATGCCCAGGCCATGGGTGGCGATGGTGTCGGCCACGGCGCCGAACACGCCCACGGGCGCAAAGCGCATCACATAGCCCGTGACGCGCAGCATCACATGGGAAACCTCATCCATCAGACCCACCAGCATGTGCTTCTTCTGGTGGTGCAGATAGCCGAGCGCCAGCCCGAAGAACAGCGCGAACACCAGGATCTGCAGCACCTCGTTGGTCGCCATGGCCTCAAAGATGTTCTTTGGGAAGACGTGGGTGATGAAGTCCTTGAGGTTCAGCGCCGAGGTCTTCAGGCCCAGGCCGTCAGCGCTGCTGGGCAGATCCACCTTCAGGCCGTGGCCGGGCTGCAGCAGATTGGCGTAGAACAGGCCCAGGAACAGCGAGCAGAACGATGCCACGATGAACCAGCCCAGAGCGCGGCCGCCAACGCGGCCCACGGACTTGGCGTCGCCCATATTGGCCAGGCCTGCCACCAGGGTGGTGAACACCAGGGGCGCAATGATCATCTTGATCATGCGCAGGAACACATCCGTGAGGATGCCGAAATAGCTGGCGATCTCCTTGGCTGCCGCAGGTGTGGCTGCAGAGGTATGCACCACATAGCCCACAAGCACCCCCAGTGCCATGGCCAGCAAGACCATCATGGTCAGGCGATTGGATTTCATTGTCGAATTCTTGGTATGCGTTGTCCAAGCCGCCCGCAGGCTCCCCGCCATGTCTGGCCGGGATCCCGCAGGCAGCAACAAAACCGGGGCGCCCGCCGGTCTGGACCTGAATCCATTCCGGCGAGCAAGCCCCAGCTTTAGGCAGCCGCTCTGGCGCGGCCTGCACGATCAAAGCACATACCGTGCCAACTAGAATTTCGCGCCTAAATCCATGATTTACTTATAAGCAGCATACTTTTTTGCATGAAGACCATCGAATTTCCGAACCAGACCCTTGGATTAAATTCGGTTTTCCGAACAAATCAGGCCTGCGCCATGACACGTATCCAGTCCGGCAGATCCGCGGCCTTCTGGCGGGGAAAATCCACCCAGATCACCGTGCCGCCGCCCGCCGCGCAGATCACGCCGGGCTGGGCCACCCGCTCCATGGTGGCCCAGGTCTCGAAGGTCGTGCGGGCGGGGTCGCTGACGAACATCTTGAGCAGCACCT